>CAYTQL010000407.1:0-2910 GCA_964439555.1 uncultured Planctomycetaceae bacterium
CGCCAGGAGCACCGCCGCGACCGCGACCTTCAGCGGCGTCGGACCGGCGCGTTTGAGCAGCGCCGCGCCCCCGACCCCGGCCAGCAAGCACCCGGCGTGCAGGAAGCCGAGGATGCACCACGGCGTCTTGTACGGGATCGCGCTGTAGAGGATCAGCAGCCCCGCCGCGTAGAAGCCCAGGAACCGCGCGAACCCGCCGCCGTCCGCGACGGGGGCGTTCGAGGCGTCGTCTGCCGCCCTCTTGCCGATGACCAAGGCGGTCGCGAACCCGACCGCCGCCAGGGCGACGATGAACGCCTCGGTGAACAGCGGGGACTCCCCGGCCGCCCGGAACCACAGCGCGCGGCGCAGGTAGAACCACCAGGGGTTTTCGTGGAGCCCCGCCCCGCCGGACCGCTGGAAGTACAGCGCGTAGGTGCGGATCGAATCGACCGGGCCGGCCCAGTCGGTAAAGCCCTGCGAGAAGAGCCCGACGCTGACGACCGCCGCGGCGCTGATTCCCGCGGCCGCGGTGGCGAGCCGCCGCCTGCCCCGAACCGCCGGGCCGGTCGCCCGCGGTCCGCGGAGGATTCGCCGGCAGGCGAACTCGCAGACCGCCGCGCCGATTCCCGCAGCCAGGGGGATCACGAAGGTTTCCTTCGTCGCGTGCATCGCTCCGAGCAGCGCGCCGAACAGCAGGGCATACCCGATCTTCCCGCCGTGCCACCCCCGCCACCCCGCCAGCGCGGCCGGGAAGCACAGCGCCACCAGGAGGATCTCCATGATGTAGTAGCGGGAGAAGAACACCATCGCGGGGGACACCGCAGTGAGCACCGCGGCGAGGCCCACCGCAAGCGGGCCCAGCTCCCGCCGCGCCAACAGCGTCAGGACGATCAGGGCGCTTCCCACGATCGCCGGGACGATGCGGTAGGTCGCCTCGTCCGTCGCGGCGAAGTCCGCCTGAGCGCGCAGCGCGACCCCGGGGACCGTCGCGTAATACATCGTGGGCCCGTGGTAGTCGGCGGGGTCGTAGCGATAGGTCCCCCGCCAATAGAGCTCGTCGAACTTGACGGTGTGTACGGCTTCGTCGGTGTGCATCGGTCGCGCGCAAAGCTGCGGCAGACGCAGGGCGATGCCCGCGCCTGCCGCGAGGAGGATCAGGATGCCCGCGAGCGGGCGGGTCATTTCTTTACGGGGACGCCGTAGATCTCGACCTCGGTATAGTGGTTCATGTCGCTGCTGTGGGCGCCGTTGGAGTAGAACCGCACGTAGCGGGTCGGGACGCCCTTGGGCAGGATGATCGTCTTGCCCTGGTTGCTCTCGAGGTACTCGATGTCCTTGCCGAGCCCGAGTCCGGCGGAGTTGTCCGAGTCGTTGTTGTAGTGGGTCTTGACGCCCTCGATGAAGTCGGCGTCCTTGGCGGTCTGGATGACCACGTCGCGGTAGACTCGCCCGGCGTCATGGCGATGCCAGATGCGGATCACGTGGACCTTCGCCTTCTTCTTCAGGTCGATCTGCACCCACTGCACGCCGGGCATCAGCTCGACGTACTTGCCCATCTCCGGCCCGGCGTCGCCGTCGGTGACGCACTTGAGTTCGCCGATGATCGGTGCGGTGTCCGAACTGGTCACCGGTTTGCCCTTGGCGAGATTCTCGGCGCCCTTGGGCACGTAGAGTTCGGGTGGGCGCTTGGCGGGCATCTCGATGCCCTTGGGGATGTTTTTCGGCGTTCCGGTGAAGGCGGCCTTGGGGAGCTTGTGCTTCAGCACGACCCAGTCCGCGGGCACGTTCGCCGGGCGCGTGGGGGGCTTCTTGGCCTTTTCGCCCTTTTCGGTCTTCTCGGTCTTCTCGGTCCTGGTTGTCTTCTCGTCGGACTTGCCGCCTTCGGTCGTCTCCCCGGCCGGGGCGAGCGAGGCGAGCAACACGACGGCAAGCAGCGCCGCGATCAGTCGATACGTCAGGCGAGTCATGTTCTGCGCTCCCGTGAAATCGGTCTGTAAATCATCCGGTTAGTGTAACGCGCGAACCGAACGAATTGTTCGCGCAAACCCGCGGAGGGCGGGAGGGAGAAGGTAGTGAGGAGAACGGAGGAACACCGAAAAGGCTGCCGCCGCGCCTTGCGGGCGACGACGGCTGGGACCGGCGGGGTCACTGCGCGGTTCGCCGCGGGAAGCCGAGCAGGAGCCAGAGGGCGAAGACGACCGCGAAGGCGATGGCGGCGAGCAGGTGGATTTCGGTGAGCCAGGCGATCCCGTCGGGCCCGTAGAGCGGGAGCATGCTCACGGCCATCGTGCCGATCAGCACCGCCCCGAGCAGCGCGATCATCCAGAAGCTCACCTTGCGGGCGGGGCGGACGCGCTCGGCGCCGAGCCTCCCGCGGACGAGGAACCGGTTCGACCGCGCCCAGAGCACCACGCCCGCCGCCAGCCCGATGGCGAACAGCGGGGCGAAGGTGCAGTGCGCCAGCAGCCACCACCCGGTCACCCGCCCGAGCAGCAGGCGCGGAACGAACCCGGTGACCCCCAGTCCGCCGGCGCCGAGGACGATCGCCAGCCCGATGAGCCAGTCCCAGAGCCCCGTGCGGCGCGGCGGGACGATCTCCGTCCGCCGGACGACCGCGGCCGGCAGGGACAGGACGATCCCCCCGAGGGCCAGGAAGAGCGTGAGCTTGAAGCCCGGACGTCCAAGGAAGCTCAACGCGAAAAGGGTGTGATACCGGCGGTTCAGGCCGGTGAAGTTCTCCATCGCGACCGCCTCCCGTCCCAGTTGCCAGGGGCTCTCGGGCGGGGTGAGTCCGTACATCAGCAGCGTGTGGCGCCCGGAGTGGCAGTCGGCGCAGTTGGCGGCGGTCCCCAGCGACCGCTGCGCGGGGCGCACGTCGTGCCCGATCGGCCAGACGACCGGCTCGGCCAGCTCGTGCCGCTGCCCGAA
>CAYTQL010000408.1:0-2908 GCA_964439555.1 uncultured Planctomycetaceae bacterium
ATCATAACCCGTGTCCCCACAATGACAAAGCCCTCCGGTTTCTGCCGGAGGGCTTTTCATCGACGATAGTCGGGGCGGCGGGATTTGAACCCGCGACCTCTTGACCCCCAGTCAAGCACGCTATCCAAGCTGCGCCACGCCCCGGGGTGCGTTCTGGCATTATATCAGACGCCGCGCGCGAAGCAACAGAGCGAATGCCTCGGGAGCGGAACTTCGCGGCGACCGGTCAGCCCAGCCAGCCCCGTTCGCGCAGGGCGGCGACGATCCGATCGACCGACTCGCTGACCTCCAGCTCGTGAGTGGGGATCGTCAGGTCCGCCTCGGGCGGCTCCTCGAACGGCGCGGTGACGCCGGTGAAGGTCTGGATTTCGCCGGCGTCCGCCTGTTCGTAGACGTCCGGGCGACGCCATCGGCAGACCTCCTGGGGCGCCGAAAGGTAGACCATCATCATCTTCTGGTCGCCGAGGACCTCGCGCACCCGCTGCCGCGACGCCTCGTAAGGCGTCAGGAAGGCGCAGATGCTGAAGAGCCCCGCCTGGTCGATGACCCGTGCGACCTCGGCCGCCCGGCGGACGTTCTCCCCGCGCTCGTCGGCGGTGAAGCCGAGGTCCTTGTTGAAGGTCAACCGGGCGTTCTCGCCGTCGAGGACGGTCCCGACGAGCCCTTCGTCGAAGAGCCGCTCTTCCAGTTCGTAGGCGACGGTCGTCTTGCCGGACCCGGTCAGCCCGGTCAGCCAGACGGTGAAGGGCTCCTGCCCGAGTCGCCCGGCGCGGCGGGCGCGCTCGATCCGGCTGCCGCGCGCGGCGACGTGCTCGCTGCGCGGCTTGTCGGCCACGCGCTCGGGCTGGGCGGTGTCGCTCCGCTCGCGGTCCAGGATCATCCCGGCCGCGACGGTGTTGTGCGTGACCCGGTCGATGAGCACGAACGCGCCGGTGTTGCGGTTTTGCGTGTAGGCGTCGTGGAGCACCGGCCGACCGAGTTCGACCACGCAGCGCCCGATCTCGTTGAGGTCCAGCGAATCGGTCTGCTCGCGGTGGAGCGTGTTGACGTTGATGCGATACCGCACGGCCGCGACCTGCCCCGGCGACTGGCGGGTGGTGTGCTTGACAGTGTAGGTCTTGCCCAGCTCCATCGGTTCCTCGGACATCCAGACGATCATCGCCTCGAGGGTCCGCCCGACGGTGGGGACATTGTTGACGTGGCAGAGCATGTCGCCGCGGGAGACGTCCACGTCGTCGGTGAGCACGACAGTCGCGGGCATCGGCGGGAAGGCCCGCTCGATTTCCTCCCCTTCGACGTTGAGGATGCGGTCGATGCGCGTCTGGCGTCCGGAGGGGAGCACGACCACCTCGTCGCCCGGGCGCATCAGCCCGGAGGCGACGGTCCCGCTGTACCCGCGGAAGTTCGGGTCCGGGCGCGAGACGTACTGCACGGGGAATCGCATGTCGATGAAGTTGCGGTCCGAGACCACGTGGACGTTCTCGAGGTGGTTCAGCAGCGTCGTCCCGCGGTACCAGGGCATGTTCGTGCTCGGGGTGACCACGTTGTCGCCCTTCAGGGCGCTGACCGGGACGAAGACGAGGTCCGGGGCCCGGAGGCGGGCGGCGAATTCGCTGAGTTCGTCGCGAATTTCCTCGAAAACCTCGCGGGAGTAGTCCACGAGGTCCATCTTGTTCACGGCGATCAGCAGGTGGGGGATGCCCAGCAGCGTGGCGATGAAGGCGTGGCGCTTGGACTGGGTGACCACGCCGTGGACGGCGTCGACGAGGATGATCGCGAGGTTCGCCGTCGAGGCGCCGGTGGCGGTGTTGCGGGTGTACTGCTCGTGCCCGGGCGTATCGGCGATGATGAACTTGCGCTTGGGCGTGGAGAAGTACCGGTAGGCGACGTCGATGGTGATGCCCTGCTCGCGTTCGGCCTTGAGCCCGTCGGTCAGCAGCGAGAGGTCCATTTCGCCCTGCGCGCTGCCGCGGCGTCCGCTGGCGGCCTCGACGGCGGCGAGCTGGTCCTCGTAGATGCCCTTGGACTCGTAGAGCAGCCGCCCGATCAGGGTGCTTTTCCCGTCGTCGACGCTCCCGGCGGTGACGAACCGCAGCAGGTCCTTCTGTTCGTTTTCGCGGAGAATTTTGACGACATCCATCAGAAGTAGCCCTCTCGTTTCTTCTCTTCCATGGAGGCTTCGCGGTCCTGGTCGACCGCCCGGCCCTGGCGTTCGGACTTGGTGGCGAGCATCGTCTCGGCGATGATCTCCTCGAGCGTGGTCGCCTCGGACTCGACCGCCCCGGTGCACAACTGGCAGCCGAGGGTGCGATAGCGGATCATCCCGCGGTGCTCCTGCTCGCCCTCCTCCGGGCGGATCAGGTCGCCGGTCTGGAGGATCAGCCCGCCGCGGCGGACGTAGGTCCGCTCGGCCGCGTAGTACAATGGGACGATGGGGATCTGTTCGAAGTAGATGTACGTCCAGATGTCCAGCTCGGTCCAGTTGCTCAACGGGAAAACCCGGAAGCTCTCGCCCCTGGCGTGGGAGGTGTTGTAGAGGTTCCACAGCTCGGGGCGCTGGTTCTTGGGGTCCCACTGCATGAAGCGGTCGCGGAAGCTGAAGATCCGCTCCTTGGCGCGGGATTTTTCCTCGTCGCGTCGTGCCCCGCCGAAGGCAGCGTCGAACTCGTTCTCCTGGAGCGCCTTGATCAGCGCCTGGGTCTTGAGCATCTCGGCGCACATGGAGCAGGTCCAGTTGGACACGTCCCGCCCGCGGGCATCGAGGACGTCCTCGTTCCGGTAGACGATCAGTTCCGCGCCGATATCGGCGGTCATGCGGTCGCGGAATTCGTACATCTCCTTGAACTTGAAGGTCGTATCCACGTGCATCAGCGGGAAGGGCAGCTTGCCGGGGGCGAAGGCCTTGCAC
>CAYTQL010000409.1:0-2899 GCA_964439555.1 uncultured Planctomycetaceae bacterium
GGCTGATCGGCGCGCCCCCGGGCTACGTGGGCTACGAGCAAGGCGGACGCCTCACCGAGGCGGTCCGGCGCAACCCCTACAGCGTGATCCTCTTCGACGAGATCGAGAAGGCCCACGCCGACGTGTTCAACGTGCTGCTGCAGGTGCTCGACGACGGACGCCTCACCGACGGGAAGGGGCGGACGGTGGACTTCAAGAACACGCTGATCGTCATGACCAGCAACATCGCCTCGCAGTTCATCCAGCAACTCGCCGAACGCAGCGCCGAGCACTGGGAGGTCGAGGCGCAGATCAAGGACGCCCTCAAGCAGCACTTCCGCCCCGAGTTCCTCAACCGCATCGACGAGACGGTGATCTTCCACTCGCTCAGCAAAGAGGTGCTCCGCGAGATCGTCGAAATCCAGGCGGCCGACCTCTCGGCACGGCTCGCCGACCGCGACATCGCCGTCGAGCTGACCGACGAGGCGGAAGACCTGCTCGGCGAGCTGGGCTGGGACCCGGCCTTCGGCGCCCGCCCGCTCAAGCGGGTGATCCGACAGAAGATCGAGAACCCCCTGGCCGAGAAGCTCCTGGCCGGGGACATCCGCGAAGGCGCCCACGTGAGCGTGGGCGTCTCGGCCAAGAGCTTCACCTTCCAGACCGAGGAGCCCGCCGAAGGCGGCAAGGAAACCACCGAAGGCGAAGACGTGGTCGAGGGCGAACTGGTGGACTAAAACCGTCGCCCGACCTTTCGTGGACCCGTTGATTCGCAGCGGCGCGCAGGAAGCCCCGCATCAATCGGAGTGACCAGCCCCGGCACGGGAGCGGCGACGGCGCCCCAGTCGCCGCCTCCGACATCCCGAACCCCGGGGGGCGGGGTCTTGGCATTTCCCATTTCCTCCAGAGGCGACTGGATTCACACCGCCGAAGTGTCCCGCCTGGGATTTGATCATTGCATCAAGTACGGTGTGATATTTGATATTCTCGGGGTGCTACAACATATTGGGGAATTAACTTGATCTGAACCCATCATGGGCGCGCATTCCTGAAGTCGCCAGACTCCTGACGGGACGAACCTACTAGACAGGTTGAGGTCAAGACCCTAGAAATGATCAGACGCAGACACGGAGGTCTATCCGCTGAAGGGAGCTGTCCTGGGGTGTAACCTTCCTGCCGGGAATGCAGGGGCCCTCCCCGAAAAGGAGAATCGCCCATGTCTCCACCACGTGCCTCACGCGTTCTTCGCGAAGCCCGGATCGCACGAGGGCTCACCCAGCGCCAGTTGGCCGACCGGATCGACGGGAGCCAGTCCGCCATCGCCATGTTCGAAGGGGGGCGCGTCGACGCCCTCTCCGCCGATAAGCTCCTCGCCGTCGCACGCGAGTTGAGGATCCCCCCGGACGGACTTCTCTCGGCCAAGACCCACTCGGTCCGCATGCAGGAGAGGCCGACGCTGGTGTACTGCTCGAACCCGGAGTGCTGTTACGTGCGTACGTCGCGGGTCAACCGCGCGGTCGGGTTCGTCCCGCGATTCCTCGAGGCGAAAGACGCCCCGGGCCCGCATTGCTGCGGATGCGGAGAGCTGCTTCGGTCCACCTGTCCCGGGTGCGACGCGCCCGTCACGCCGGGCATCCGGTGCTCCAACTGCGGCGACCCCCTGGTCATCACCGGCCCGTACGGCGGGGATTACCAGGAAGACCCGGACCCGTTCGTCGCATGGCACAACGCCGAGAAGGAGCAGCAGCGTCGCTGGATGCATGAAGGCGCGACGGTCTGACGCCGCCGGCGGGGCGAGAGCCCGAGAATGCCGCTTCGCCTTCCTGACAGGCCGGCAGGGCGAGGGGCTCGGTTACTCGCGGAACGCAACTCTGCGCGCGGCAAATGCACCGGTCCCCGTTTCCTGAGCAGCGGAACTGCCCGCCCTGGGGCTAGATATCGAGGTTCTTGACCTCCAGGGCGTGCTCTTCGATGAAGGTTCGGCGGCGTTCGACGTCGGAGCCCATGAGCACGGAGAACATGCGTTCGGCCTCTTCGGCCTCCTCGGCGCGGACGCGAAGCAGGACGCGGCGGTCGGGGTCCATGGTGGTCTCCCACAGTTCATCGGCGTTCATCTCGCCGAGGCCCTTGAACCGCTTGATCTCCATTCCCTGCGAGCCGATCTCGATGACGCCCTGGACGATCTGCGAGACGTTGTCCACCTCGTAGGTCTCCTCCTCGCAGAGCAGGGCGTACCGGGCGGGGGGTTTCTCGCCGGTGATGGTCTCCTCCCGGGCGAGGTAGTAGTCGCTCAGGGGCATGCCCATGGATTCGAGTTTCCCGGCCAGTTCGGCGATGTCCCGCACCTCGTGCAGTTCGGCGCGTTTCTGGATGCGAGGCCTGTCGGGCTCCGCCTCCCCGTTGCCGTTGCCGTTGCCGTCCGGGGCGTCCTCGTCCTCCAGGACGCCCTGGTACTGCTCCAGCATGGAGCGGTATTCGTCCTCTTCGTAGCAGAAGGTGTTCTCGCCGTTGATCACCAGCCAGTAGCGGGGCAGGCGTCCGTCGCGGGCGTTCTCCAGCAGGTCGCGGAACTGGAGCCCGCGGCGCTCGACGACGCGGATTTTCTCGGTGAGGCGTTCGAGCCGCTCGATGAGCTCGCCGAGTTCCTTCCCGCCGTATTCGTGCGTCACGGTGGGCTCCTCGCCGGAGACGTCGCGGACCTGGAGCGTCGTGTCCGACTCCAACCCGAGCTCCACCAAGCGGTTGCGCATCTCGCGCTCGTTGAGCACGTACTTCTTCTTCCGGCGGCGCTGGAGGAGGTACAGCGGCGGTTGGGCGACGAAGATGCGTCCCTCGTTGATCAGCGGCTTCATGTGGCGGAAGAAGAACGTCAGCAGCAGCGTGCGGATGTGCGAGCCGTCCACGTCGGCGTCGGTCATGATGA
>CAYTQL010000410.1:0-2879 GCA_964439555.1 uncultured Planctomycetaceae bacterium
GTTGAATCCGCGCATGCGGGCGAAGCGGCAGACGATGTCCGTGGCGGTGTAGCCCTCGGGGTGCCCCACGTGAAGCCCGGCGCCGCTGGGGTAGGGGAACATGTCCAGGACGTAGAGCTTGTCCCGGTCGGGCTCGAAGCCCTCGTCGCCGGGGTTGGGCTGCTCGAAGGTTCCGTGCTCGGCCCAGTAGGCCTGCCACTTCCGCTCGATCGCGGTGAAGTCGTACGCGGTCATCTGGTTCTCCGGTAGGCGCCGCAGGCGGCGCGAAGGAATCGCAGACGTTGTAAACGCCCGCCTCTCCGGGGTCAACACGCCGCGGACGGGGCGACGGGGCGCGTCGGCTTTGTCGCACGGTCAACGTTCGCTGGCACGCTCCGCCGCGCGGCGGTATGCTGGGCCCGGCAGTTCGAGAGAGACGGAGAACCGATGGCCCCCCAGACGCCCGAAAACGCCGACGCCCAGCCGGACTCGCAGGGCGGCCCCCCGGCCGAGCCCGCGCCCGAGGTGGATGAGCGGGAAATCGACGCGACCGTCGAGGCGATCCTCTTCAGCACCGACGCGCCCCTCTCGGCCGCGAAGATCGCCCAGGTGGCCGAGCTGCGGTCCCAGCGGACGGTCAAGTCCGCCATCGCGCGGCTGAACGAGCGGTACGGACAGGCCCGGGCGAGCTTCCGCATCGAGCCGATCGCCGACGGGTACCAGATGCTCACGCTCCCGGAGTACCACGACGTGCTCCGCCGCCTGTTCACCACGCGCTCCGAGAGCAAGCTCTCCCAGGCGGCGCTGGAGACGCTGGCGATCGTCGCCTACCGCCAGCCGATCCTCCGGGCCGACGTCGAGGCGATCCGCGGCGTCTCCTCCGGCGAGATGATCCGCAAGCTGCTCGAGAAGCAACTGGTAAAGATCGTCGGGCGGGCGGAGGTTATCGGACGCCCGATGCTCTACGGGACGACCCGGCGCTTCCTGGAGGTCTTCGGGCTCAAGGACCTCTCCGAGCTGCCCAACGTCGAGGAGCTGCGCCCCAAGCCCGAACCGCCGAAGACGGAAACCGACTCGCAGGAGCTGGAGCAGGAAACGGAAGAGCAGGAACAGGACGAACCCGAGCCGGGGCAGGCCGAAACGGGAAGCGGGGAAGGGGAGGAACCGGCGGATTCGCAGGCGTCCGAAGACCCCCACGCCGATCATGCCCCGGACGCGACCGAACCCGAGGCGTCCGGACGGTCCTGAACCGCCGGGGAGGCGGGTAAGCTCACGCCGCCGCGGTGTCGGCGCTCTCGCGCGGCGCCAGGCGGATCGGCTGGGGCTCGACGCGGACGACGCTGTCCATCCCGAAGCGCCCGGGCTCGAGACCGAACGCCGCGTAGTCGGTGAACCACTCGCCGTCGGCGCAATAGCGGAAACGGAACTCCCCGGCCGGGAGGCGCAGCTTCGCCTGCCAGTAGCCCTCGGGCGTCCGGGACATCAGCAGATCGTCGCGCCAGTCGTTGAAATCGCCGGCGAGGTGCACGGCGGTTGCCTCGGGGCGGTAGAAGCGGAACTCCACCCATTCGCCTTTGGCGTTGACCATTTGTCCTGACCCTTTTGATTGAACCGCTATCGACTCAGCGTAAACGAATGGGCGGCCGATACGCTCTGACACCCCCTGAATCGGAATCGCCCGGGGCCCCCTTTAGCAACTGCGCGGAATTTGCGGGAAATTCCGTCTGCACCGAAGGCGCCGCCGATGCCGGTTCCTACCCGAAAAAGAGCGATGAACTGCGAGGAACGGAGCGTTGTCCGGCCGCGTGAATCTGCACAATTATACGAGCGGGAAGCCCGAATCGTTTGCCCCGATTCGCCCGTGAACGAGGCGCCACGGCGAGGCATCCGCCCAACCCCTTTCCGTGCGGAGACCTGCATCAGGCGGGACGCCCGAAAAAGATTTCGCGGAATTGTTCGGGGACCGGCGGACGCTGCGGTTGCTGGAGCTATTCCGGGTTTTCCGGGAGCGCCGTCACGTCGGACCAGTCTTCCGCACGGCGCATGTTCGGGCACTTCACGCCGGGCGCGTCCACGGCGACGACCGTCAGCCCGGCCGCACAGAACGCCTCGGCCGCGAGTTGGGACCGGCAGAGCCCGTAGCGCAGTTCCGGAAAGAGTTGCTTGAGTTCCGGGAGCCGGCTGACCAGTTGCTCCTCGATGACGATCCGCGGGAGCCGCAGCGTCCCCTCGCGGACGATGTGCCACCGCTGCCGCTGCCAGAGCAGGACGGGTCCGTCGGGGTAGCCGTTTTCGGCGAGGTCCTCGTGGAGGCTCTCGTGGCGATCGACGGTCCGGCGGGTCAGGTAGAGCAGGTTCGCCTCGTCGGCCAGTCGCGCCAGGGCGGCCGCGACGGGCCCGGGGTCGCCGAGGCTCGGGAGAGCGTCCATGTCCACGGCCACGAGCGGGCAGGCGGGGTCGAAGACGTACACCGGGGCTTCCTCGACGACCTCCTCGCCCTCTCGGTCGAGGTGCGAGACGCGGAGGGTGTAGACCCCGGGCTCCTCGGGCACGGGGACCAGCGCTCCGGCGTACCCGAGGTCGTCGGTGTACGCCCCGCGCTGGGCGCCTTCGGTCCCGGTTTCGCGCACGACGCGATAGCGCATCGCCGCTTCCTCGACCGCCGGGGCGAGCACGAAGAAGTCGTTCCGCTGGAGGCGGATCACGGCCGGGGCTTCGCCGCCGGCGGGGGCGGCCTGGTCCGGGACCGTCAGGATGTAGTCCCCGCCGCAGCCTCCGCAGCAGGACGCCAGCAAACCCGCAAGGATCAGATTGCGTATCATCTTGGTCTCCCGTTTGGACGATTAAGCCCGATGGAGCGCCGTTTGTCAAACGCCGGCGCGTCGGGACAAACCAGGCGG
>CAYTQL010000411.1:0-2863 GCA_964439555.1 uncultured Planctomycetaceae bacterium
AGCACGCTACAGAGAACCTGGAAACTCGCGTTTCTGGCATGCGCGCTGGCGGTTCCGTCGGTCGCGATCGCCCAGACTTCCGGCGCCTGGACCGGCGGCGACACCGGCACGCACGACTACCACGATTCCGGCAACTGGAGCAGCGTGACCGCCCCGAACGGGCCCGGCGACACCGCCCGGTTCATCGGGCTGAACACCACCTCGCCCCTGGAGGTCGCCCTCGGCTCCACCGACGTGAGGCTCGGGACGTTGGTCGTCTCGGGCACCGCCGGGTTCAGCTCGGACGTGACGCTCTCGACCGCCACGGCGGGCCTGACGTTCGACAACAGCGGCGCCGGGGCCGTGCTCCGGTACGACATCGAGGACGCCTCGGGCGAACCCTCCAGTCTCGGCGCGCTGGTCATCGAACCGACGATTACGCTGGCGGATGATCTGACCGTGCGCCTGGAGAGCACCTATCATCACGACCTCAAACTCGGGCCCATCGTCGAGAACACCGCGCACAGCCTCAGCGTCGTCGGACCCGCCTACAGCTTCGCGGGCATACCGTACGGCAACCGCGGAAGCCGCTGGCTCCTCGACAGCGACATCGACGTCTCGAACGTGGACTTCGGCGGCGGGCAGGTGCGCCTCAGCGACTCGACGGTGAATGTGACGGCCGATACGGTGATCTCCGGCGGGCTGGTCGAACTCCAGGGCAACAGGCTCGACGTCACCGGACCGCTGGGCTTCACCGGCGGGCGGATGAACATCGGCGCGGGCGGCGCGCTTCGGACGGACCAGACGTCGCTGAGCCTCGCCGGGGCGACGGTGGTCAACCAGGGGCAGATCGAGTGGAACAACGTCGGCTCGTCCGGGACGGTGTCGATCAGCAACGGCGGGCTCCTGGACCTGGTGGGCGCGTCGAACACCGCCGCGATGACGAACATCACCGTGGATGCGACGAGCACGCTGGCCGGTGAGACCGGCTTCCTGGCGGGGCGAACCGTCGGGACGGACCTGACGCTCGCCGACGGCGCGATGATCAGCCACCAGGCCCGCACCCCCGACGCCAGCGGCGGATCGAGCCCCGCGGGCATCACCGCCACCGGCGATCAGTACCTTTACGGGCTCAACCGCTCCTCGACGCCCGTCGCCTACGGGGACGTCGACGAGCGGAGCCCCGGCGACGAATGGAGCATCACCGTCGGGGCCGCCTCCGGGAATGCGTGGCGCGGCATCGGGGCGAACACCAGCAGCTCCGAGCAGAGCTGGCAGGTCCCCGAAGCCATCCAGTTCGGGGTCATGGAAACGCTCGACGGCGACCCGTCCGACGTGATCAACGTGGCCGGCGATTTCGAGATCCGCACCACCGATCCGCTTGCCCTCCAGGCGGCGAATCACCTCGCGACGCGCGGCGTGATGCAGGTCGGCGCCAAGCTCACCGGCGGCGGCGCCGGCGCGAGCCTGGACGTCACGGGCCCGGGGATGGTCATCCTCGCCAACCAGGCCAACGACGTGCAGGGCGACTGGAAGGTCCACGGGGGCATTCTTCGCGTGGATCTCTACAGCGCCGACATCGCCAACGACACCCAGGGCTCGCTCGGCGACGCCGGGAACGACATCGAGCTCAGCGACGGCGCCGTGCTGACCTTCCGCGCCGGAAGCGCCCAGACCGACATCGGCCAGGCTGTCGACCTCGAAGCCGGGCGGACGATCGACGTCGGCGCCGGCGGGGCGACGGTGTTCCTCTCGGCGGTGAGCAACCTCTACGGCACCGACGACCTGGCGCTGCACAACCCCTACGGGCTCCAGTCCACCGTCGATGACGACGGGTTCCTCGACGAGGGCGTCTCGCCGACCCAAAAGCCGCCCTACGACCCGAAGGGCCTTGTCGAGCTGTACCTGCCCCACGACGGTCAACTGACCGGGGCGGGGACGCTGACCCTCGACGGAACCGGGGGGACGAAGATGCAGCTTTCCGGCTCGAACCCGGGCTTCACCGGCGACGTGATCGTCCGGACCGGTTCGACCCTGATCGCCGAGCAGACCGATTCGATCGGCGACGCCTCCGGCGGCGGGACCGTCACAGTCGAAACCGGGGCGGTCTACGCGAACGGCCTGGCGCCGGGTCCGGCCGACGTCGCCCGCGTCAGCGGGAGCGGCACGTTCGCCCTCGGCGGCAGCTACGGCGGCACGATCGACTTCAGCTCCAAGGACCTCTGGCTGCACAGTTGGAGGCCCGGGAGCGAGAACGTCACCGTCAGCTTCGCGAACATCATTCCCAACACGGCCGAAGGGTACAAGTTCGGCGGGGCGGCCAACGGCGTTCTGTACGTCGGCGGTCAGTTCGGCAGCACGAACGTAACGACGAAGGGTCCGGGCGTCACCGTCCTCACCGGCGACAACAGCGCCTCGACCGGCACGATCAACTTCTCCCAGGGCGGACTGGGAATCGGACACCTCAACGCCATCGGCACGGGCAAGACGGTCAACGTCGTCGAGGGCCAGAGCCTGCTGTTCGCCGAGGACGCCAACGGCGACATGCTCTACGCCGATTCCGCGGGCGCCGGGTACACGATCACTCTCGGCAGCGGCAGCCAGGACGCCGGGCAGATCGGTTTCCTGGGCGACGCCGAACTGACGAGCATGAGCCAGGTCGGCGTGATGGCTGCGAGCAACTCCACCTTCGGGCTCGGGGCTCCGGGAGACTTCGGCACGATCGACGCGACCGGGCTGACGATCTCCGATAACGGAAGCGTCTCGGTCGACCTGATCAAGTACGGCAATAGCACGCTGGACCTCCAGGGCGCGGCGAACACCTACACCGGGGATACCAACATCCACGCCGGCGAGGTGTTCATCAACACCGACACCGGGCTGG
>CAYTQL010000412.1:0-2860 GCA_964439555.1 uncultured Planctomycetaceae bacterium
CGCGAGGCGCTTGGCGGAGTAGTAGTTCAGGATGATCCGCTCGTTGACGCGGAAGAGAATCTGCGGTTTTCCGCTCTGGGGCGGGGCCATCAGGTTCAGTCCGAAATCGAGCATGACCTCCTCGGCCGTGCCGTTGGTGCGGAAGGCGTTGGCGTAGGTGGTTTCCATGCCCGCCTCGTCGATGCGAAGCTGGACCTGCTGCTGCCCGGTCTGCTCGCGGGCCTGGTTCTCCACGACGTTCTCATCGCCGGGGGTCGGGGCGCTGTCGCCCGGGTTCTGCTCTTTGGCCATCGTCTGCTCCTTTAGAATGGACTTACGTTCTGCGAGCGGCGTTCGCGGGATACCCGCTTTCGCATCTGCGTTGTACCGCCGCGGGGCTCATGCGTCTAGGCCGAAAATGCCCGGCGGCGGACCGGGGTGCGCGTCCGTATTGTGGCATGGGCATCCTGCCCGTGCCCCACGGCGGAGACGGCCGTGGAACGCATGGCCAAGATGGCCATGCCACGAGTTTGTCGCGCACCCGCGGACCGCGGCGTCCCGGGGCGAGGCTTGCGGGCGCGGCACGAAGGGAGCAAGCTGGGGTTCAACCCAGCGCCGGGTCGCCGCGTGCACCCCCCCCGGCCGCGTTCGATCTTCCGCAACGGGAAGGACATCTCATGAGGAATCTCGTCGCCCGGGTCCTGCTGCCGTCGCTGCTGCTTTGCGCCGCGGCCGCCGGCGAGGACGCCCACCGGCCGGACCGGCCGAGCCCGAAAACCGACGTCGGCGGGGCGAATGCCCCGAAGGTCCAGTCGCCGCCGACCTTCGCGATCCCGCTGAAGGAGTTGCGCGTCGGGGATTTCGTCGTGCGCGTCCCGTCCGGGACCCGCACGGCGCCGAAGGGCGGCTTCAAGCCCTACACCGTTCCCGGGCCCGTCGCGGGCTTCAAGGGGCCCGACGGCGTCTGGCGCGGGCACGGGTATCTCGAAACCCTCCCGAAGCTCGAGACCTTCCGCGGCGAGGTTGACGCCGACGGCGCGAAGCTGACCTATCGCTTCGCCGGCGGGAAGCGCTACGAGGCGACGCTGACGGTGAGCGACGGGCGGCTGCTGCTGAGCGAGACGTCCGACCTGGGTCCGCGGAATACCTACGTCTTCGACTGCACCTACGGCGGGTGGAACGCCTCGGCCGCGTTCGTCACCGACCGGTTCGGACGGAATCACAACTTCCTTTACCTGCCGTGCCACTACGACAAGCTGGAGGCCCGCCTGGACTCGCACGCCCCGACTGCCCCGGCCGGGCTTGCCGCGCTGAGCGACGACCCGAAGACCACCGATATCGCCGGCTTCTGGGTCCGCGACCCGGCTGAATGGGAGAATTTCCAGCGGATGGCGGTTCAACTCTGGCAGCACCGCCAGCTTCCCGGCGACCTCGCCAGCCGGCATTTCCTCGGACCGGAGACCAAGAGCGATTCGACCCCGAACCCCCGCACGGCGTTCATGCTCGGAAAGTCCCTCTACGAGGGGCATGTGACGATCGAGCTGGCGCTGGGCAAGGGGACGCGGAAGCTCGGCTTCGCCGTCCTCGCCAAGCCGGAGGAGAAGCAGAAGATTCCCGACGGGTTCAAGAAGCTTGTGGCGAATGACGGGAAGGAGGGAGATCAATGATTGCGGATTCCGGATGGCGGACTGCGGATTCCCTGCGCGGGCGAGGCGGTGGTCGGGCCGGGTTGCTGTGCCTGTGCGTGGCGCTGGGCGTCTGCGCATCGCCGGCGGCGGCCGGGGAAACGGTTGTCGGGCGGTTTGCGGTCAACGATTACTTCGGGATGGATTACGACCGTGAACCGGTGTCGTTCGACGTGACGTTCGACGAACCCGTCCCGGCCGGGGCGATCGGGCTGAAGGAGGGCGGCAAGCTCGTCCCCTCGCAGGTGGAAATCGTGAAAGGCTCGCCGAAAGCGGTGACCAAGGCCCGCGTCTGGACGCAGGTGAGCTTCCCGTTCGTCGAGCGCGAGTTCGAGGTGAAACGCGGGGGCGAGAAGACCACCGAGACCCGCCGCGTCGCCGACGTCGGCGCGAAGCGGCACAAGGTCTTCGAGGTGGTCACCGGCGCATCGAAGACCTGCAAGAGCCCGTTCACGACCCTCCGCGGACGCGAGCGCCGCGGCGGCGTGGAGGTCGCGAGCGTCTCGAACGGGCTGATCCACGCGAAGCTGCCGGTCGGCGGCGCGTCGTTCGACGATCCCGCGCCGGCGATGAGCATCCCGGGCCCGGTCGCCGGCATCTCCCGCGACGGGCAGAGGTGGATCGGGCGGGGGTACCTCGACGGCCCGCGTATCACGGCCGTCGAGTGCGACTCGTCGGTCGGGCCGGTCTATTTCGAGTCGCGCCTGACGTACCGTTTCCAGGGCGACCGGGAGTATGTCGTCCGCGCACGCCTCTACGCCAACAAGCCGTACGTTCAGCTCGTCGAGGACTTCAACGTCGGCGGGGCGAGCCGGTTCGTCTTCAACTACGAGGACTGGTTCGTCGACGGGTCCTTCCGCCCGGGCGACCACCGCCTCTACGGCTGGGCGCCGGTCACGGAGCCCAATCCCACGGCCGATTTCGTGCAGATCGACGGGCAGAAGGCCCTCGCCCGGCTGGTGATCTGGACGCAGCACAATTACTTCGGCGGCAAGCAGGAGACCATCGCCCTCAAGGCGCCGGACCCCGAGGCCCTGGCCGAGAAGTACGTCGCCGACATGCAGCGCTACGAGCAGAAGTTCCAGCGCTACAACGAGCGCCAGGAACGCTACCGCCAGGAGATGAGCAAGTACCAGAAGGCCCTGGTGGACTACGAGGCGAAGCTCAAGGTCCACAAGGCCGATCCGAAGGAGGTC
>CAYTQL010000413.1:0-2054 GCA_964439555.1 uncultured Planctomycetaceae bacterium
CCCAGCGCGCATTCAAGCGAGATGATCCCGAACGGGGCGAGCCCGAACTCCAGCTCCTTCTCCTCCTGGGCGTGCGGCGCGTGGTCGGTGCCGAGGCAGTCGATCGTCCCGTCCGCCACGCCGGCCCGCAGCGCTTCGACGTCCGCGGCGCTGCGCAGCGGGGGGTTCATCTTGTAGTTCGGATCGTAGCCCATGCAGGCCGCGTCGGTCAGCAGCAGGTGGTGTCCGGTCGCCTCGGCGGTGACGTTGAGCCCCTGCGCCTTCGCCCGCCGTACGAGTTCCACCGACCCGGCTGTGGAAAGGTGCAGCACGTGATACCGCCCGCCGGTCCGCTGGAGCAGCTCGAGGTCGCGGCGAAGCATGATCTCCTCGCCGCTGGCGGCGATGCCCCCGAGCCCGAGGCGCACCGCGACCGGCCCGGAGTTCATGTGCCCGGTCATCAACTCCGGGTCCTGGCAGTGCTGCATGAGGGTGACTCCGAGCATGCCGGCGTACTGGAGGGCCCGCTGCATGATGCGGCTGGAGGCGAGCCCCTCGCCGTCGTCGGTGAAGGCGACGGCGCCCGCCTCGGCCATCAGACCCATCTCGGCCAGTTCCTCTCCCGCGCGTCCCTTGGTGACGCACCCGATGGGCAGCACCCGCGCCAGCCCGGCGTCCGCCCCGCGCTGGAGAACGTAGTTGACGGCCGTCTCATCGTCGATCGGCGGATGGGTGTTGGGCATGGCGCAGATGGTGGTGAACCCTCCGGCCACGGCGGCCGCGGAGGCCGAGGCGATGGTCTCCTCCTCCTCGTGCCCGGGCTCGCGACAGTGAACGTGCAGGTCGATGAGCCCGGGGCAGACGATCTGCCCGCTCGCGTCGATCGTCCGCCGCGCCTTGAGCCGCAGGTTCTTCCCGACGCGGGTGATTTTCCCCTCGCCGATCGCGACGTCCGCCGCCCCGTTCCGTCGGTTGGCCGGGTCGATCACCCGCCCGCCTTTGATGAGGAGATCGTTCATCGTCTCTCTTTCGCTCCTGCGGGGCTCTCAATCATCCGGGGCGCCGTTCCGGACTTGCGCCTGTGGTTCTGTCGTTCTCCGCGGTGAACCCCGTCGTTCATTCGCTTCCCTGGCTGACGAGATACAGCACGGCCATTCGGATCGCCAGACCGTTGGTGACCTGCTGGAGGATGCCACTGTTGGGCCCGTCGGCGACGTCGCTGGTGAGTTCCACGCCGCGGTTGATCGGGCCCGGGTGCATGATGAGCACGTCGTCGCGGCAGCGGGTCAGGCGCTGGGCGTTCATCCCGTAGAGGCGGGAATACTCTCGCAGCGACGGGAAGACCGGGCTGCTGAACCGCTCGAACTGGATGCGGAGCATGTTGATCACATCCACGTCGCCCAGGACGGCGTCGAGGCTGTGGGAGATTTCGCAGCCCATCGGCCCGATGGCCGAGGGGACCAGCGTCGGCGGACCGACGACCACCACCTCCGCGCCGAGCTTCGTGAGCCCGAGAATGTTGCTCCGGGCGACGCGGGAGTGGGCGATGTCGCCGACGAAGGCGACCTTCCGCCCCTCCAGCGTCCCGAGCCGCTGGCGGATGGTGAAGATGTCCAGCAGCGCCTGGGTCGGGTGCTCGTGCGAGCCGTCCCCGGCGTTGACGACGCTCCCGGAGACCCGACGCGCCAGCAGGTGCGCCGCGCCGGGCTCCGAGTGGCGGACCACGAAGGTGTCCACGCCCATCGCCTCGACGTTCCGGACCGTGTCCAGCGTGGTTTCGCCCTTGGCGACCGAGGAGCCCTTGGCGGTGAAGAGGATCGTGTCGGCGGAGAGCCGGCTGGCGGCCAGTTCGAAGCTCATCCGCGTGCGCGTGGAGTCCTCGAAGAACATCAAAGCGATGACCTTCCCGCGGAGGGCGGGAACCTTCTTGATCGAGCGCGTGGAGACCTCCTTGAAGCTCTCGGCCGTGTCGAGGATGTGGAGGATCTCCTCGCCGGTCAGCTCGTCGAGCCCGAGCAGGTCCTTGCGCCGCCAGACGAAGCCGTCCGGTTCGGGTTCAGTGGTCTTCTTGCGGG
>CAYTQL010000413.1:2064-2846 GCA_964439555.1 uncultured Planctomycetaceae bacterium
AGACGCCTTCTTTGCCATCGTTCTCTTCCAGTCGAACTTGCAGGCGCTGCCCGGCGGGCGCCTCGGTGCGGGCGCCGACGAAATCGGGGGCGACGGGCAGCTCGCGTCCGCCGCGGTCGATCAGCACGCCCAGGCGGACCACCCTCGGTCGCCCGAAGTCGTGCAGCGCATCCAGCGCGGCGCGGACGGAGCGCCCGGTCTGGACCACGTCGTCGATCAGCAGGACGTAGGTGTCGTCGAGGTCGAAGTCGATCTCGGTCGCCCGGACCAGCGGCGCCCCGCGCCGCCGGGAGAGGTCATCGCGGTAGAAGGTGATGTCGAGCACGCCGGTCCGGATCGCCTGCCGGGGTCGCTCCGCCGCGAGACGCTCGACGATCCGGCGGGCGAGCGTCTCGCCCCGGGTGCGGATGCCTACGACGCCGACCGTCTCCGCCTCGCGGAGGTCCTTCCGCAGCGAATCGTAAAGCGCATCCAGCGCGGCGCGAACGGCGGCGGCGTCGAGAACCTGTGTCATCGCCCAGCTCCATCCATGGTGAGTGCGGGCATTAGAACGCGCCCGGCGCAGAGGGGCAAGGGCGCAGCGCCCCCGGGCGGCTTTTCGCGTGCCGGGGGGTTCTGCTGCGTAGAATTCCGCGATGAGCGAGACCACTTCTCCGCCGCAGCGGCGTCACCAGGAGCCCTTCGCCGCCCAGTTGAGCGTATTCCTGGCCAACCGCGTCGGGCAGCTTCGCGACCTGGTCGAGGCCGCGTTCCAGAGGAATGGCAGAAACAAGCCGTGGCGT
>CAYTQL010000414.1:0-2842 GCA_964439555.1 uncultured Planctomycetaceae bacterium
TCGAACGGTGCATCCGCATCCGCACCGGCGAGGAGGGGGAAGAGGCCATCGGATAAGCCCAAGGGCCCGGGCGGCAACGTGGCGCCCGGGCAGTCGGATACGCATACGGACCGGCCGGGGCAATGGGAGGCCCCGAACCGGCGGAAAAGGAACGATCCCATCAGGAGAAGGAAGCATGACCCCCAAAGAGTTTTTCGCGTACGCCAAGGAGAACGGCGCGGAGATGATCGACCTGAAGTTCGTCGACATGCTCGGCACCTGGCAGCACTGCTCCTACCCCATCGCCACCGCCGATGAGGGAATCTTCGAGGAAGGGCTCGGCTTCGACGGCTCGAGCATCCGCGGATGGCAGGAGATTCACCAGTCGGACATGATGGCCGTGTGCGACCCGAGCACCGCCTGCATCGACCCGTTCTTCGAGAAGCCCACCGTCAGCGTCCTCGCAGACATCGTGGACCCCGAGACGCGCGAGCTCTACACCAAGTGCCCGCGGACCATCGCCAAAAAGGCCGTCGCCTACCTCAAGGAAAGCGGCATCGGCGACACCTGCTTCATCGGGCCCGAGCCGGAGTTCTTCATCTTCGACGAGGTCCGCTACGAGCAGAACCAGCACACCGGGTACTACTCGATCGACTCGGTCGAGGGCTCCTGGAACACCGCGCGGTTCGAAGAACCGAACCTTGGGTACAAGCCCAGCTACAAGGGCGGGTACTTCCCGGTCAGCCCCACCGACACCCAGCACGACCTCCGCGGGGAGATGGTCTACGAGTTGCTCAACCTCGGGATCATGATCGAGGCGCACCACCACGAGGTCGCCACCGCCGGGCAGGGCGAGATCGACATGCAGTTCTGCGAACTGACGAGAATGTGCGATCAGTTCATGTGGTACAAGTACGTCATCAAGAACATCGCCCGCCGCCACGGCAAGACCGTGACCTTCATGCCCAAGCCCGTCTTCGAGGACAACGGGTCGGGCATGCACTCGCACATCTCGCTGTGGAAGGACGGGGAGACCCTCATGGCCGGCGACGGGTATGCGGGCATGAGCGAGCTGGCGATGAAGGGCATCGCGGGCATTCTCAAGCACGCCCCGGCGATTCTCGCCTTCGGCGCCCCGACGACCAACAGCTACCGTCGCCTGGTCCCCGGATTCGAGGCGCCGGTGAACCTGGCGCTCTCGGCCCGGAACCGCTCGGCCGCGTGCCGCATCCCCATGTACTCCAAGAACCCCAAGGCCAAGCGCGTCGAGTTCCGCTGCCCGGACCCGACCGCCAACGGGTACCTGCTCTGGCCGGCAATGCTCATGGCGATGCTCGACGGAATCCAGTCCGACCTCGAACCGCCGATTCCGCTGGACAAGAACATCTACGAACTCGACGCCGAGGCGCTGGCGCTGATCCCCAAGGTCCCGGGCTCCCTCGGCGAGTCGATCGACGCCCTGGAAGCCGACCACGACTTCCTCACCGCCGGCGGCGTCTTCCATGACGACCTGATCCAGTCCTGGATCGCCTGGAAGCGCGAGGAGGAACTCGACCCGCTCGCCCTGCGACCGCACCCCTACGAGTTCCACCTCTACTACGACAGCTGAGGGGCAACAGATTCCGCGCCCTGCGGGGCGCAGGGGACCGATTCTTCTCGACCTGTGTAAGGTCGAGGGGACAGCGGCTGGCCTTTACCAGGCCGGTTCGTGGTTCCTTTTCCGGGCGGGTCGAGTGTACTGGGCGCTCGACCCGCCTTGTCTATGCGCACGGCGCGCCGCCCCTGGATCGGCGCTTGTGTTGCCGACGTGATTTACGCATACTTCAGTCGCGTGGATTATCTCACCAGCGGATGAGGAGAGAGACGATGGACACATTGGTCCCGATGAGATGGGAACGCCCCGAGCGATGCCCCATCGTCAACGGTTACCTGATCCGCGTGCTTCGAGCTGACTCCTCTTCGCCGCCGGAAGACGCGGGCGGCGACGGGAACCAGCGCGGCGACGCCAACGCCGACCCCCGCCCGGCCGAAGAGGCCAACGACTAGCAGTACAGGAATTTGCATGCCCCAGATCGAGGGATTGCAGGAGACCGTCGAAGACCTCAGCGCCCGGATCGTCGCGATCCGGGACTCTCTTTGACCTGCCCGCCAAGCAGAAGCACCTCACCGAAATCGAGGCGAGGATGTCCGAACCCGGTTTCTGGGACAACCCGGAGGCCGCCCAGAAGACCGTCGGTCAGCTCAAGGCCGCCAAGGCCGTCGTGGACCCCGTTTCGGAACTTTCCGAGCAGATCGAGGAGCTCGAAGTCCTCCACCAGCTCGCCGAGGAAGAGGACTCCGCCGAGACGCGCCAGGAGGCGGCCGCCGAGGCCGACCGACTGAAAAAGGCCCTCGACCGGCTCGAACTGCGGACGCTGCTGGCCGGCCCGCACGACGCAGGGGACTGCTACTTCGCCATCCACGCCGGGGCCGGTGGAACCGAAAGCTGCGACTGGGCGGAAATGCTCCTGCGCATGTACGTGCGGTACTTCGAGCGCAACGGGTACAAGTTCAACGAGATCGACCGCACCGACGGCGAGGAGGCGGGCATCCGCTCGGTGACCCTCGAGGTCAGCGGACCCTACGCCTACGGATACCTCAGTTGCGAACGCGGCGTCCACCGGCTGGTCCGCATCAGCCCCTACGACGCCCAGAACCGCCGGCACACCAGCTTCGCCTCGGTGGACGTGCTCCCGCAGCTCAGCGACATCGAAATCGAGGTCGACTGGGACAAAGAAGTCCGCGAAGACACCTACCGCGCCAGCGGCGCCGGCGGGCAGCACGTCAACAAGACCTCCACCGCCGTCCGTCTGACCCACCTGCC
>CAYTQL010000415.1:0-2834 GCA_964439555.1 uncultured Planctomycetaceae bacterium
AATCTTCTCGGTGGTCGCCGTATTATTATAAAAAAAAGACAGCAGGCTCAGGGCCTGCGCCTGGAGGTCCGTCGGGAAGCCCGGGTAGGGCTGGGTGGTCACGTCCATCGGCTCCAGTCGGCGTGCGGAGCTGACCGTCACCGCCCCGTCCGATTCCTCCACGATGCCCCCGATTTTCCGAAGCGTGTCCACCACCGCCATCATGTGGTCCACCCGCACGCCGGGGAGGCGCAACTCGCCGTTCGTGATGGCCGCGGCGATCATGAAGGTGCCCGCCTCGATCCGGTCGGGAATGATCCGGTGCTCGACGCCGCGGAGCTCCTCGACGCCTTCGACCACGATCCGGGGCGTCCCCGCGCCTTCAACGTGGGCCCCGCAGGCGTTGAGGTACTCGGCGAGGCCCTGGATTTCCGGCTCGCAGGCGGCGCATTCGATGATCGTCTGCCCTTCAGCGAGCGTGGCGGCCATCATGACGTTGGCGGTGCCAAGCACCGTCGAGCCGAAGGGGCCGCCGAGGAAGATGTTCGCCCCGCGCAGGCGCTTGGCGGTCGCGACGATGTCCCCGCCTTCCAGGTCGATTTCGGCGCCCAGCGCCCGCAGACCCCGCAGGTGCAGGTCCACCGGGCGGGAGCCGATCGCACAGCCCCCGGGCATGGAGACCCGCGCCTTGCGCCGCTTGGCCAGCAGCGGGCCCAGTACGCAGATGCTCGCCCGCATCTTCCGCACGCGGTCGTAGCGGGCGTGGGACTCGGCCTCGTCTTCCACGCGCAGGCGGAGGTCTTTGCCGTTACGCGCCGCCGAGACGCCCAGGTCGCCGAGCAGTTCGGCCAGGGCGCGGATGTCGGCCAAATCGGGCACATCCCGCAGCAGCGTCTCCCCCTCGACCAGCGTCGCCGCCGCCATGATCGGCAAGGCAGCGTTCTTCGCCCCGCTGATGGGAACCTCGCCCTTCAGACGGGCGCCGCCGTTGATGACGAACTTGTCCATGTCGTCGCTCCTCGTCCGTGAAGCCCTATTCTACGGGCTGGGGCGGCGAGCTTCCAGCGGAGCGGAGGTCCGCAATCGCCCTATTTCCTCACCGCGGCCGCTACGCGTTCGAGTTCCTGGTGGTCCAGCAGGATCTTCGGCTCGTAGAACGCTTCGGCGGCGCAGATCAGGTCGCGGACGGCGTCGGCCTGGTCCCAGCCGAACTCCACGAGCAGGAGCCCTCCCTCGGCAAGCCGGTCCGGGGCCTGGGCGATCAGGCGGGCGAGCAGCTCGGTGCCCTCCTCGCCGGCGTAGAGGGCCACGTCCGGCTCGACCGCGACTTCCGGGGCGACCTCCTCGCCCGCGCGGACGTACGGCGGATTGGCGGTGATCACGTCGAAACGGTCCGGACCGTCCCAGGCTTCGGGAAGCTCCAGCAGATCGGCCGGGGCGGCGAGGACCCGCTCGGAGACGCCGTTGGTCTCGGCGTTCTCGGCGGCGATGCGCACCGCCGCCTCCGAGACATCGGTCAGCAGGACCTTCGCATCCCGGGCGTTGACGGCGATGGCGATGCCGATCGCCCCGCTGCCGGTGCAGGCGTCCAAGACCCCGGCGGGCCTGGCGAGCTTGCCGATGTGCGCAAGAGCCTGGTCCACGAGAATTTCCGACTCCGGACGGGGCACGAGAACGTCCGGGCAGACCTTCATCCTCAGCGAGTAGAACTCCTTGGCGCCCACCAGGTACGCCACCGGCTCGCGTCCGGCGGCGCGCCTGACGAGCTCGCGGAAACGCTCGCGTTCGGATTCGCTCGGGCGGTAGCTGAAGCGCGCGTAGAGGTGGATTCGCGCCGGGCAGTCCAGCGCGTCGACCAGGAGCATCTCGGCCGCGAGGCGCGGGGAGTCCACCCCGGCGCGGGCGAGGTAGTCCTTCGTCCAGTTGAGCAGATTCAGGACGGTCCAATCGCTGGTCTCGGCAGACATGGCAGAAGGAAGTACCACAGCCGCCCCTCGCGTGCAACGCCGGGCCGGGAAAACCCCGAGAATTCCGCATTTGGGGAAAACCGTCCTGCGGCACAGCAGGCTCGTCAAGACGCCCCGTCGCCCGGTCGATACAGGAATCGGGTTCGAGCGGGCCCGGGAAGTTCTTTCCGCGATAAATCCGGCGGAGGTGCTTCCCCGTTCCGGTCTCAGAGTAAAGGTGCGCGTTGCGGGATTTGACGAAGTATCGCTGTCCGTCCTGTCAGGTCACGGTGACCATCCCGGTGGAGATGCTCGGTCAGAGCGTCTGCTGCGGGGCCTGCGGGGAGCTTTTCCTCGCCCCGCCGGTGCTTCCGGTGCGGGTCGCCCGCCGCCTGCGCACCGGTCAGAAGGCGCCCCGGCGCCTCGACGACGTCGCGTAACGGCGATTTCAGCCCGGCCTCGGGCGGCTTGTCCTCGCCCGCCGGACTTGCCTATACTCGGGGGACTTCCAACAAGGAGCCCCCATGCACACCAAACTCGCGACGTTCCTTCTTCTTGCGCTGACCGCCCTGCCCCTCGCCGCCGACGCCGGGGAGTGGACCCTCGAGGACATGGTCCGCAGGAACGCCGACGGCGAGCCGGTCTACGTTCCCAAGCCGGTCCCCGACGCGCTGCACAACCCCTACCCCGAGACGCTCGAGCGGGGCTTCCAGGAGCGGGCGCGCTTCACGATCAGAGACCAGTCGTCCGACGGCGTGACCGGCGCGAACACCTACTTCGAGAACGAAAAACGCTGCTACGGGTACATCATGGCGCAGATCCTCGGCGGGCATGCGGACAAAGCGCTGAGGAATCTTTAGCCTGTCCCCATGCGCTGGACAGATTCCGGGCTCGAATAAGGTGGAACCG
>CAYTQL010000416.1:0-2818 GCA_964439555.1 uncultured Planctomycetaceae bacterium
GTTCGTGAACCTCATCCAGGCGCAGAACGGCTTCCAGGCCAACGCCCGGACCATCACCATCGCCAACGAGATGCTCCGTGAGTTGGCGACGCTGATCCGCTGATCCACAGGATACTGAGAACGGAACACCATAGATTACAGTGACTTACCTGCTCGGACAAGCTGACGCACTCGACCGGCTCGAAGGCGCCGGACGCCTCAGCGGAGGCGCCTGGGACAGCGTCTGGCTGTGGGTGCTCCTGGCGGCGCTGCTGGCGGTGGTCGCCGGGCTCGTCGTCGGAGGCCTGGTCATGCGGGCCCGCGCGAAACGCGAGGCGATGTGGAAGCGTTTCCGGGCGGCCGCGTCCGAAGCAGGGCTCAACGCCAAGGAGATGCGCCTCGTCGGGCGGATCGCCGCCCACAGCGGCCTGAAACTGCCCGAGATGATCCTGACCCTCCAGGCGCCCTTCGAGCACGGGGCGGCCCGGCTGCTCAAAAGCGCCATGTTCTCCGCCCGCACGCCCGGCGAGCAGGACACGGTCCGGAACCTGGTGGACTCCGCCCGCGAGAAGCTCGGGTTCGGCCCGCTTGACGGGCAGGAGTCCCGCATCGCCTCCAGCCGGGAGATTCCCAAGGAGGCCCGCCTCTCGATCATCCGCCGGGGCAGCGCCCATCCGCTGGGCGCGTCGGTGGCGCTCAAGACGCCGGACCAACTCGTCGTGGCGATGCTCGAAGACGCGCGGATCATCCCCGGCGAGACCTGGATGGTCCGCTACTCCAACCACGGCGCGGTCTGCGAATTCCAGACGCAGGTGCTGGAGTTCGCCAACGGTCGGGCGGCCGTTCGGCACGCCGACCACGTCCGGTTCGTCAACCGTCGCCGCTTCCAGCGGGTCGCCACGTGGAAGCCGGCCCTGGTGGCCGCGTGGGGCTTCCGCCGATCGGGCAAGCTCAAGGCCCCGGCGTTCGCAAAGGCGAACGTGGTGGAGATCGCCGGTCCGGGGCTGCTGGTGGAGGCGGACCTGGGCGTCGAGCCCGGCGCGCGGGTGCTGGCGGCGGTGCAACTCGATGCGGAGCACATCGTCCAGGCGGTCGCGACGGTTCGCCGGGCGACCCACCGACCCGAGACCACGAGCATCCTGGCGGTCGAGATGACCGGTCTGCGTTCGGCCGAGCTGGACGTGCTGGCCAAGGCGACCCTCGACGCCGCGCGGGAAGGACAGGCCGTTCCCGAACACGATGAGCAGGAGGTGCACGCATGAGCACCAATGATGTCACCGCGGCCGTCAGCTCCTCTCTCGACGCGCTGACGCAGCAATACCGCACGATCACGCACAACATCGCCAACTCCAACACCGCCGGGTACAAGCGGCGGCGGAGCGTCTTCGAGGAAACCCTTCGTCAGCAGACCGCCGGGGGGGCGCCCGAATCCGCGGTCGACAGCACCGCCGCGGTGGACTTCTCCCAGGGGCGGTTCGTGCAGACCGACCGCTCGCTGGATCTGGCGCTGGACGGGAAGGGCTTCTTCGTCATCGAGACGCCGGAGGGGCCCATCTACACCCGCAACGGCACGTTCCGGATCAATGAACGCCGGCAGATGGTGGACTTCGCCGGGCGGATCGTCTCCGGGCAGAACGGGCCGATCATCCTCCCCGCCGGGCAGAGCGCCCTGTCCGTACGGATCAGCCAGGACGGGACCGTCAGCTCCGGCGAGCAGACGCTCGGGCGGCTGCGGATCGTCGAGTTCGAGAAACCCGACGACCTGACCCCCGCCAGCGGGACCGGCTACCTCGCCCCGGAGGACCTCGAGCCCCTTCCCGCCGAACAGGCCGTGGTGCACCAGGGTTTCCAGGAATCGGCCAACGTCAGCGTGGTCGAGGAGCTGGTGAGCCTGATTGCCGTCTCCCGCATGTACGAAGCCAACCTCAAGACCGTCCGCTCGCAGGATCAGCGGGGCAAGCACCTGCTGAACGTCGCCGTCTCCTGAGGGCGCCCGGACACCGACGCAACGAAGGAATTGAACGATGCTACGAGCTTTTTCGACCGCCGCGACGGGCATGACCGCCCAGCAGATGATCGTCGATACGATCTCCAACAACCTCGCCAACATCAACACGACCGGGTTCAAGCGGTCGCAGATCGACTTCCAGGACCTGATGTACGTGAAGGTCCAGGAGGCCGGGCGGGAGATCGCCGCGGGGCTGACCGCCCCGACGGGCTTCGAGATCGGCTCGGGCGTTCGCCCGGCCAGCACGCTGAAGGTCTTCTCGCAGGGCGAGATGGTCAACACCTCCCGCTCGCTGGACCTCGCGATCGAGGGCGACGGGTTCTTCCAGGTGACGCTGCCTTCGGGCGAGACCCGCTTCACCCGCGACGGGGCGCTGCGGGTCAACGCCGAGGGGAACCTGGTGACCTCGACCGGCTTCCTGCTGGACCCGCAGATCACCATCCCCTCCGACGCGCGGAGCATCTCGGTCGGCACCGACGGGACGGTGACGGTCTTCCAGGGCTCCAGCGGGACCGGGTCGGTGGTGGGGACCATCGGGCTGGTGCGGTTCCCCAATGCCTCCGGGCTCTCCAGCGAGGGACGCAACCTCTACGCCGAGACGCCCGCCAGCGGCGCGCCGGTTTCGGGAACCGCCGGCAGCTCCGGGCTCGGGTCCATCCAGCAGGGCTTCCTGGAGAAGTCCAACGTCCAGATGGTCACCGAACTGGTGAACCTGATCACCGCCCAGCGGGCCTACGAGATCAACTCGCGGGCGATCCGCGCCGGCGACGACATGCTCACGACCGCCAACGGGCTGATCCGCTGAGCAATGACGTGAAAGGGACGATCATG
>CAYTQL010000417.1:0-2813 GCA_964439555.1 uncultured Planctomycetaceae bacterium
GGTCATGACCGGCTTCCGCGTGGCCTACGGCGGCGCGCAGCAGCTCTACGGCGTCCGCCCGGATCTGACAGTCCTCGGGAAGGTCATCGGCGGGGGCATGCCGATCGGCGCCGTCGGCGGGGGCGCCGAGATCATGGACCAGCTCTCCCCGCTCGGGGGCATCTACCAGGCGGGAACGCTCTCGGTCAACCCGGTCTCCGTAGCCGCCGAGCTCGCGACGCTCAAGGAGCTCCGCGCCAAGGGCTTCTACGACGCCCTCGAGCAGCGATCCGCCACGCTGGAGGGCGGGCTGCGCGAAGCCGCCGAAACCGCCGGGCTCACCGGAAAGATCACCCTCAACCGCGTCGGGAGCATGCTCTGCTGCTTTTTCACGCCGAGCCCGGTCACCGACTACGCCGGCGCGACCGCCTCGGACCCCGCGGCGTTCACCGCCTTCTTCCACACCATGCTCGACGAGGGCGTCTACCTTCCGCCGAGCCAGTTCGAAGCGTTTTTCGTCTCCGCCGCCCACGGCGAGAAGGACCTCGCCCAAACGGCCGCAGCCGCCGAAAAGGCCTTCGCCGCCGCCGCCGAGGCGATGGACGGGGCGTAGCCCCCGCCGTCCCCCCCGGCGACGGGTGCGCAACAAAGTCGTGGCATGGGCGTCTGGCCCATGCATGGCACGGGCATCCTGCCCGTGCCCCACGCCCGAGACGGCCGTGGGACGCATGGTCAAGACAGCCATGCCACAATACGGACGCGCATCGGCGGCGACCAGCGCCGGAAAAACCACTGCACGCCCGGCGAGCGCGTGCTATACTGCCCGCTTTGCCCAGTGGACTCGCAGCGTTCAAGCTAGGAGCGAGAGATGAAGTGGACCCGTTTGGGCATGGTCCTGTTGGTGCTGGGCGTGGCGGGCGCCTCGGCAACCGCCCAGTCTCAGGACCACACCACGACCGAGAACGACGCCGTCGTCAAGGAGTCGGAGAACTACTCCGACGCCATCCGTGTGATCGGCGCCTGTCTCGGCGCGGGAATCTGCGCCATCGGCGGCGGCATCGGCATCGCCATCATCGGACGGGCCTGCATCGAGTCCATTGCGCGTCAGCCCGAGGCGGGCGGCGCGATGTTCGGGCCCATGGTCGTGGCGGCGGCGATGGTCGAGGGTGGCATGCTCTTCGCCATCGTGGTCTGTCTGCTGGGCGTTCTGCTCTAGCATACCCTTCGCCGGGAGGTCCGGCATGTTCGAGGCGCTGCGCATCTTCCGAACCGCCAGCATCGCCGCAACGGTGCTCCTGACCGCGGCGGGCACACTCCACGCCCAGGACCACGGCGGCGGAGGCGGGGGCATGTACTGGGGAGGCGTCGAGCAGGCGATCGCGGCGCTGATCGTCTTCGCCCTGCTGCTGGCGATCCTCGGGCGCTGGGCCTGGAAACCCCTGATCCACCAGATTCGCCGGCGCGAGGAGGCGATCTCCAACGCCCTCGAACGCGCCGAGAAACGCGAGAAGGAAGCCGCCGACCTCCTCAGCCACTACCAGGCCAAGCTCAACCGCGCCGAACGCGAGGCCGAGGACGTCATCTCCGTCTCCCGCAAGCAGGCGGCCGAGGAACGCGAGGAAATGATCGACGCCGCCAAGATCGAGGCCCGCAAGAGCGCCGACGAAGCCCGCCGCGAGATCGAACAGGCCAAGGTCGAGGCCCTCCAGGACCTCGCCGAAACCACCTCCGACGTCGCCACCGAGATGGCCGGGCGGATTATCCGCAGGAACCTCGACCCCTCCGACCAGCGCCGCCTGCTGGACGAATCGATGGACGCCGTCCGGCGCAAGGCGGCGGGGAAAAGCTGAATGACCCCGCCGGGCTCCAGCGGCGACGCAACCGGGCCGGCGCGCCCCACGCCCCCGATGGCGACGCCCAAGCCCCGTCCGCTGCACGTGCTGGACCCCGAAGCCGCCGCCCTCTGCACCACCTACGCCCGAGCCTTGCTCCAGACCGTCCCCGACGACGCCGACGCCGAGGACCTCTGGGACGAGCTGGTCGCCCTGACGCACCTGCTGGATGAACACCCGGAACTGGACAAACTCCTCACCGCCGCGCTGCTCAACGTCCGCCAGCGCCGGGAACTGGTCGACCGGGTTTTCGGCGGGCGCGTCTCCGAGCGGACCGAAGGCCTGCTGGGCGTGCTCAGCCGGAACGGGCGGCTGGGGCTGCTGCGCGGCATCGCCGGGTCGTACCGCGACCTGCTCCACCGGCGCGAGGGCAAGGTGGAGGTCACCGTGCGGACGGCCCACCCGCTCAGCGACGCCGAACAGGACGACCTCAAGCGCCGCTTGCGGGAGGCCTTTGACGCCGAGCCGCTGCTGCGGCTGCGCGTGGATGGGGACCTCCTGGCCGGGTGCATCGTGCAGGTCGGCGACGAACGTTTCGACGCCTCCGTCGCCGGCGAGCTCGACCGCATGCGCCAGCGCCTTGTCGCCGCCCGCCAGCGACTGTTGAATGTAAAGCCGACCCGCGACCGCGAAGACGACCCGGACGCCAACTGACACAGAGGCACAAGACCCGCGCCGGAACGCGAACGCGACGGCGACCTGTGGCGGGCGCCGCCGGCCGCGCCGCGTCGACAATGCGTTCTGCGGCGAATCGCCGCCTGCGACATGAAAGGAGCCCATGGCCCGCAAGACGATCGACCCGGACAAGACACGCAAGCGCCGCATGAAGTGGTGGCACGAGGCCCGTTTCGGCATGTTCGTCCACTGGGGGCTCTACTCCCAGCTCGGGCGCCACGAGTGGGTGATGAACCACGAGTCCATCCCCGTCGCCGAGTACGAGAA
>CAYTQL010000418.1:0-2784 GCA_964439555.1 uncultured Planctomycetaceae bacterium
GATCACCCCGGACCCGAAGTACCTGTACCCGACGCCCCAGCACCGCGAGGCGCTGAATCACCTGCTCTACGGAATCTACGAGCGGAAAGGCTTCATCTGCCTCACCGGCGAGGTGGGCGCCGGCAAGACCACCCTCTGCCGCGCCCTGCTGGACCGTCTCGGCGACCGCTACCACACCGCGCTGATCCTCAACCCCATGCTCAGCGAGACGCAACTGCTCCACGCGGTCGTCCGGGAGCTCGGGCTCGACGCGCCGAACACCGACCCGGCGGAGTATCTCGACCTGATCAACGAGTTCTGCCTGATGGTCAACTCCGAGGGGCAGGACGTGGTGCTGATCATCGACGAAGCCCAGGACATGCCCGTCCGCACGCTGGAGATGTGCCGCCTCCTGAGCAACCTCGAGACCGCCACGCAGAAGCTCCTCCAGATCGTGCTCGTCGGCCAGCCCGAGCTGCGGGACCTGCTCGGCGCCCCGGAGCTGCGGCAGCTCGCCCAGCGGATCACCGTCCGCTACCACCTCGACCACATGACCCCCCGCGAGACCGAGGCGTACCTCCGGCATCGCCTCAGCGTGGCCGGGGCGGCCGGGGCGCTGCGGTTCGACTCCGGCGCGGTCAAGGAAATCTTCCGCTACTCCCGCGGCACGCCCCGGCTGGTCAACGCCATCAGCGACAAGGCCCTCCTGGCCGGGTACGTCCACCGCACCGGGAAGATCAACCGCAAGCTGGTCCGCCTGGCGAGGCGCGAACTGAAGGAGGTCGGGGCATGAGCCTGATCAACGACGCACTCAAGCGCGCCGAGGAGGACAAGGTCCGCAACCCCGCGACGGACTTCGGGACCCAGCCGCTCCCGCCGGTCCGCCGTCGCCGGCGGGGAAAGTCCCTGGCCGTGCGGGCCCTGTCGGTCGTGATCGCCCTGTGCCTTTTCGGCGCGGGGTGGACGGCGTGGCAGATTCTGCGCGTGGCGACGGAGACCGGCCCGCGGGAGGCGACGGGCGGAGAGCCCCGTGCGCAGCTCATCCCGGCGCCCGAGACCGCCTCCGGGACCCCCGAAGCGCCCGAGAGCGCCGCTGCAAAGCCCACGACGCGCCCGGCGCTGGTTCACCGGATCGGCGCGGAGGTCGGGCGGCAGTTCCTCCAGACCCTCGAGGCCCTCCGCAACGCCCCCCCACCGGCCGTCCGCCCGCAGCCCGAAGCCGCCGAACCCCCCGCCGAGAAGGCCGAGCCACCCGAGCCCGAACCGGAACCGAAGACCCGGAAGCCCCCCCCGCCGGTGCGTCCGCAGGTCCTCCGCGTGCCGCATCTGTCCCTCCAGGGCGTCATGGGCGGCTCGCACGGACGGTTCACGGCGATCATCAACGGCAACTTCGTTCAGGTCGGCGACACCGTCGAGGGCGCCACGGTGGTCGAGATCACCGAGCAGACCGCCACGCTCGAGTTCAGGGGCAAACGCCTTCGCCTGAAGATGTAGCGCAGGCCGGTCATGCCAGGTCGCCCCCGGCGCGCCGGGTGGGCGGGAACGGCGTCCCTCGAGGCTTAAAGTTTTCTCGAACCGCCCGCCGATACAGATTTGTGGCCCCTGCTCGAGACCACGAGGACGCCTCCATGACCAAACGCCAGATCATCGACGAGATTCTCCGCCTGAACGCCACGGCCGAGCCGGGCTTCCTCGCCCGTTTCGACGAGGAGGAACTGGATCGCTATCGCCGCCACCTCGGTCGGACGCACAAGCCGCGCCTGACCGGAAACCCCGAACGGTACGACCGCTACTTCCGCCCCATCCCCGCCGAGCAGGCGAGGCAGTGGACCGAGACCGCAGGACACGTCGCCGCCGCCGAGGCCGAGCGTCCCGCTCCCGGGCCGAAGGAGCCCTACCGCTACGACCCCGCGCCGGAGCCGGAAATGGCGCCGATCGACCCGGGCGAGCCCGAGTGCGCCGAGCCCGCGCCGGTCGCGGAGCCCGCCCCGGCGCTGTTCGAGGCGTCCGAGACGCCCGAGCCCGCAGGCGACCCCGACGCCGAGACGATCGACCTGGACCCGGCCGAGATTGAGATCGACCTTCCCGAACCGCCCCGGACCCCCGAGCCGGACCCCCCGGGCGGGGTGTACGAGCCGGTCGAGCAGCCCGACGCCTCCCGACGCCCCATGCGAGCAGAGCCCGAGGAAGCCTGGCTCTTCTGACGTTCCCGCCGCGAGAGCGACTCCCCTTGTGCCCCCGGACAATCGGGGGCATTTTTTCGCGCTTTTTGCTCTTCAGAAGCGTTGACACTTTCGCGCCCGGGACGGTATAGTAAGCAACTCGCGTGCGGGAACTGCCCTCCCCGCCCCCCACGCAACGGTGCGAGACAACCGGGGCCGTAGCTCAATTGGCCAGAGTACCGGACTGTCGATCCGGTGGTTGCGGGTTCGAATCCCGTCGGCCTCGTTGCAGAAGGAGCCCGTCGAATATGGCGGGCTTTTCCTTTGCGCCCCCACCGCTTCGAGCCCTCGGAACGGCGTTCGACCCGGCGCAGACGCCGGCGCGGCGAGCGGACCTCCCGCGGGCTTCGACGCCGCCGGAGCCCGACGCCGGTCCGGAGGCGCTTGACAGGGCGGGCGGTTCGTGGCATTGCTGGGAGTTTCCGCAGTCGAGCCCGGCCGGCGCAATTACCCTCCTTGGAGCGAACGATGGACCAGCACACAAGCGTCAGCGGCGTGTTTCCTCACCTTTCCGTGCGGGCGGAGCATACCCCCGCCCGATCCGAGACCGGCATCGGGGCGCTGATGCCCTGGGCGGACCGGC
>CAYTQL010000419.1:0-2776 GCA_964439555.1 uncultured Planctomycetaceae bacterium
GCGATGATGGTCCGCCAACGCCTCGGCATCGAGGACATCCACCGCCGCGCCGTGACGGTGGACGTGGTCGGCGTGAGCCACTTCACCTTCTTCACCCGGGCGAGTTACCGCGGCCGGAGCGCCTTCCCGGCGGTGGACGCCTTCCTCGCCGCCGACCCGGAAGGAAACTTCTTCCGCGACCGCACCCAAGCGGCGCTCCAGCGCGAGGCGATCGGGCGGCACGGAAGCTGCGACGGGCTGATCCAACTGGACTTCTACCGGCGGTTCGGCGTCGTCGGGGCGGCGGGGGACCGGCACCTCGTGGAGTTCGTCCCGTGGTACCTCACCAGCGAGGCGGAGCTGCGCCGCTGGGGCGTCTCCCGGACCACCTCGGCCCATCGCCTGCGGACGTGGCGTCCGCCGATCGGCGACCGGGACGCCGAAAGCCCCGCCGCCGAAGCCGAACGGACCCGGACGAAGAAGTCCCCAAAGGCCCCGGCCGAGAACGGCCTGAAGCGGAGCAAGGAAGAGGGCGTGGACCTGATGACGGCGCTGTCCGGCGTCAAGGAGATGGTCACGAACGTCAACGTGCCCAACCGCGGGCAGATTCCGTGGCTCCCGGCCGGGCACGTGGTGGAGTCCAACGCGCGGGTCCGCCACGACGAAATCCGCCCGCTGACCACCGGTCCGACGCCGCGGGCAATCCAGGCGCTTATCCGGCGGGTGGCGGAGACCCAGCAGCTCACGCTCGACGCGGCCATGCAAAAGGACCGCACCCTCGCCCTCCACGCGATGCTCACCGATCCGCTGATTGCCCTGCCGACCGACAAGACCCGGTCGATGCTGGAGGACCTGATCGAGGCGAACCGGGAGATGCTTCCGGGATGGTGATTGGCATCGCGGATCGCGGCGGGCCCGTCCGGAGCGGTTTTGGAGGGGCTCTGCGCCCCGCGGCGGGGTTTATCGCCTCTCCGGACGCCCTTGGTGGGTGCGCGACAAATTCGTGGCATGGGCGAGACGGCCGTGGGACGCATGGCCAAGATGGCCATGCCACAATACGGACGCGCACCCCCCCTTGGCGGTTCGGTCCGTTTGTGCTTCTTTCCCCCGCGCTGTCCGGGTAGACTTCTGGGCTCATGGACACGACTTACCTTCAGCGGCGGTACCTGGTCAGCTTCGAGGCCCGGCGGCTGCCGCACATCTTCACCGACGTGCTGGTCATCGGCTCCGGGCTGGCGGGTATGCGGGCGGCGCTGGCGGCGGCTGAGACCGCCGAGGTCATCATAGCCTCCAAGCGGAAGGCGGAGGACTCGAACACCTGGCACGCCCAGGGCGGGCTCGCTGCGGCCATGGCGGACACCGACTCCCCGGAGAAGCACATCGCTGATACCCTCGCGGCCGCGGCGGGCCTGGCCGACGAGGAGATCGTCCGCACGGTCATCGAGCAGGCGCCGCAGCACATCCGCGAGCTTCAGCAGTGGGGGGTGGATTTCGACATGGAGGGCGACCGCCTCCAACTCGGGCGCGAGGGAGCCCACAGCGACAACCGCGTCGTCCACGCCCACGGCGACGCGACGGGCCAGACCGTCGCCCGGTCGGTGCTCGGGCGGGTGGCGGCGAACGAGAATATCAAGCTCTTCGACAACTGCTTCGCGATCGACCTGATCACCGATCCGCCGGAGGCGGGCCCGGGCGCCGCATGCGTCGGCGCGCTGACGTACCACCCGCATTTCGGGCTCCAGATCGTCCAGGCGCGGCAGACGATTCTCGCGGCCGGCGGGGCGGGCGTGCTGTGGCGGGAGACGTCGAACCCGTCGGTCGCCACGGCCGACGGCGCGGGTATGGCGTTCCGCGCGGGCGTCTCGCTGGGGGACATGGAGATGATGCAGTTCCACCCCACCACGCTCTACGTGGCCGGGTCTACGCGGTCGCTGATCTCCGAGGCCGTCCGCGGCGAGGGCGCCACGCTGCTGGACCGCACGGGCAAGCGCTTCATGCCCGACTACCATGAACAGGCCGAACTCGCCCCGCGCGACGTGGTCTCCCGGGCGATCCTACAGCAGATGGCGATCACCGGGGCGACCCACGTCTACCTCGACGTCCGCCACCTCGGCGCCGAGGCCTTCGCCCGAAGGTTCCCCGAGATCGACCGCCGCTGCCGCCGCTTCGAGATCAACCCCGCACGCGACCTGATTCCCGTCCACCCCGCCGCCCACTACATGGTCGGCGGCGCCCGCGTGGACCTCGACGGGCGGACCAACCTCCCGGGGCTCCTCGCCTGCGGCGAGGCCGCCTGCTCCGGGCTCCACGGCGCCAACCGCCTGGCCTCCAACAGCCTCACCGAGGCCCTGGTCTTCGGCAAGCGCTGCGGCGAGCTGGCCGCCTCGGCCGCGGAAGCCGCGGCGAACCACCTGGCCGCCCGGTCCATCGAGTGGCGCAACCCCGCCTCCGAGCGGACCGAGCTGGACCTCGGCGACATCCGAAACTCGCTCCGATCGGTCATGTGGCGCAACGTCGGGATCATCCGCTGCGGCGAGCGCCTGGCGGAGACGCAGGAGATCGTGGGCTTCTGGGGGCGCTACGTGCTCGACAAGGAGTTCTACGACCCGGCCGGGTGGGAAGTGCAGAACATGCTCACCGCGGCGTACATGATCGTCGAGGCCGCCCTGCGCCGCACCGAGACCCGCGGCGTTCATTTCCGCGAGGATTTCCCCGAGTCCGATCCGATCTGGGCCCGTCACCAGGTCCTCCGCCGCACGCCGCACCAGCTCGTCGTCGAGCAGGCGTAGTGGAGCAG
>CAYTQL010000420.1:0-2761 GCA_964439555.1 uncultured Planctomycetaceae bacterium
TTCAACCGCCGTTCCTGGCCGACGCCCGACGCGCCCTCCAGCCCGGCGGAGAACTGCTGATCGTCACCGATCACCCGGGATACGCCGAACAGATTCGAAAGGTCTGCACCGATTATCCGGGATTTGCGGCAATTCCCTTTCCTCGGATGGCAGACGAGGAGGGACAGCTCGTGGGGACGAATTTCGAGAAGAAGTACATCGCCCAGGGCAGGGCCTTCCACTCGTTGGCGATGATGAGATACTGACCCGCGCAGGGGGCGGTTCCGGGGGATGCTCAACGCACAGGCGGTCTTACTATCTACACATTTAGAAACTCGTCGTCCCTCTTGGTAAGCCTTGTCAGTACTGTCAGTTGCCGCCGAGTCAATTTCATAAGCGACATTGGGGCAGTTGCTTACGTTCTCCGAAGTCCTCCAAAGCCCTGTGGATAACGTGTCGGACGGGGTGTCCGGTATCGGGAGTTTTCGCAGGAAAACCATCAGGGCGCCGGAGGATTCACTGCCGAAAACGCCCGATTCCCTGGGGATTCTCACTGATGCGCGACACCGCAATCGGGGAATTTACACCGGTTATCCACAGCGGATGTGAGCTTCGCAGAGCCCGATGGCGAGCGGGCGGTGAGGTGAGAAGGTGGAAAAGATTTTCGCATTGTCGGATTTGCTTCTCCCGCGAATGAATCGGAAGTTCTCCATTGGCACCAACCGGGGACAAGTCGTATCGGGGCCTCGGGCATTGGAAAGGGGCAGGAGGATGATTGAGCGAATGACGATTGCAGAATTCGTGCACATGCGGGGGCCGTTGTCGAAGTTCCAGGCCTTCCTGCGGAGTCAGACGAGGCAGAAACGCTCAGCCGCCGCGGTGGGCAGTGCCGGCGGGGGCAGCGGGCTGGGGCAGATGTCCCGGCGGATGCAAACGATTGTTCGCCAGTCGCTGCGTCCCGGGGGCGGATCGCGGATCGACATCCGCGTCTGAGCGCTGCTGCGGGGGTGACCGGGGAGACCGGAGGGCGTATAATCCCGCGCGGTTCAGCGCGGGAGGCTGCATGATCGTCGTCACCGGAGCGGCCGGGTTCATCGGCTCGAATATCGTCGCCCAGCTCACCCGGCGCGGGCGCGAGGACGTCCTGGCTGTGGATATTCTCTCGACCAAGCCCGGCGAGCCTGCGCTTCCGAATGACGTGGGCTATCTCGACGAGTTGGGGATCGCCGCCCGCCTCGACCGCGACGAGTTGCCCCCCTGGTTGGAGAGCGACGAGGCGGGCTGCGTCGAGGCGATCATTCACATGGGGGCGTGCAGCGACACCACGGGCGACGATCCGCAGTTCATGCTCGCCAACAACACCGAGTACACCCGCACGCTCTGGGACTGGGCGGCGCGGAAGCAGCGCCCGTTCGTCTACGCCTCCAGCGCCGCGACCTACGGCGACGGGTCCGCGGGGTACGACGATCGCCGGGCTCCGACGCGCTACCGCCCGCTCAACCTCTACGGCGAATCGAAGCAGGCGTTCGACCTCTGGGCGGTCCGCCAGGAGGAGGCGCCGCCCCGGTGGGCGGGGCTGAAGTACTTCAACGTGTACGGCCCGCGGGAGGGACACAAGGGGCGCATGGCGTCGGTGGCGCTGCACGCCTGGGAGCAGATTCGCCGCGACGGGGTCGTGAGGCTCTTCCGGTCTCACCGCGAGGGCATCGCCGACGGGCAGCAGAAACGGGACTTCGTCTTCGTGCAAGACGTGGCGGCCGAGACGCTGTTCTTCGCCGACCCGGACGCCTCGCCGGAGGCGTCCAGCGGGCTCTACAACGCCGGGACCGGCGTGGCCCGGAGCTTCGAGGACCTCGCCCGCGCGGTCTTCGCTGCGATGGGGCGGGACCCGCGGATCGAATACGTCCCGATGCCCGAGGACCTGCGCGAGCGGTACCAGTACTTCACGGAGGCGACGATGGACAAGGCCCGCGCGGCCGGGTTCGAGCGCCCCTTCCACTCGCTCGAAGAGGGCGTGAGCAAGTACGTCGCCTGGCTGGGGGGCTCCGACGGTTGAGGGGTTGCCGCTCGTTTTTCGCAATAGTCGTCCCGGGCGTTCGTTGAGCTGGGGGACGCGACGTTTGGAACCCCCAGCGAAGGAGAAGGTCATGAAACGCACGTGGATGATCGTCGGAGGCATCGCCCTGCTCGCCCTGGTCGGGCCGGCTTGGTCGCAGGACGAAGCGCCCGAGGAAACGAGGAAGGTTCGGCGCGGCGAGGGCGAGGGCAAGGCCCGCGGACGCCGCCGCGGTCGGCAGCATCGCCGCGGCCGACAGCATCGCCGCGGCCGACAGCATCGCCGCGGCCGGCGGCTGGTGGCGAGACTGGTGAAGGAACTGGAGCTCACCGAGGAGCAGCAGACGCAGGTCAAGCAGATCTTCGAGACGCACAAGCAGGCGGTCGAGAACTGGCGCAAGGCGAACGCCGAGGCCTTCAAAGCCGCCCGCAAGAAGATGAAGGACGCCCGCGAATCGGGCGACCGCGAGGCGATCGCCGAGGCCCGGGAGGAGTTCAAGAAGCTCATGGCGTCCCGCAGGGAACTTCACGGGGACCTCATGAAGCAGCTCAAGGACGTGCTCACCGAGGAGCAACTGGCGACCGCGAAGGAGTTCTTCGAGCGGCATCGTCCCCGGCGCGGGCCCGGCGGACGCCTGCTGGGCGCCCTGCGCCGCCTGAACCTGACCGACGAGCAGAAGGCGGAGGTCAGGAAGGTCCTCGAAGCCGCCAAGGCCGACGCCCAAGA
>CAYTQL010000421.1:0-2751 GCA_964439555.1 uncultured Planctomycetaceae bacterium
CTACGGGCACCTCCAGGACTGGCCGTGGTGGGTGCGCTGAGAAGACCGCAGCCCCTGCCGCCGAAGCGGGCGGGCGACCTCAGGGGCGCTCCGCTGCCCTCGAAGCCCGAGCCGGGCGGACCCGCCCGGGCCTAGAGCCCCCGGATCGCCTGGCGCGCCCAGGCGAGGGCCTTGCGCATGAGATCGGGAATCTGCTGCTCGTCGAGCTTGGCCGCGTCGACGGCGTGCGTGAAGGCGTCCCAGTCGCCCTGCTCGTAGGTGATCACCGTATCGTAAACCGCGCGGTAGGGGCTGGGCTGCCCGTTCAGGGCCTGCTTGATCTCTTTCTTGAGCGGCAGCTCATCGAGGATCTCGCCCATCGGCTTGTCCAGCAGGGCGTCGATCATCGAGAACATCCCGGTGAGGAACAGCTCGGAGGTCTCGGTCTTCAACTCCGTCAGACGCGCGAGCTCCTCGCACGCCTTGGCGCGGGTCAACGAGCGGAGCAGCAACTCGCGGGGCTTGTCCTCGCCCGTCTTGCGGATCGCCACCAGCGTGATCCACCGCTTGGTCTCCTTCGGGCCCAGCAGCACGAAGGCGTGCTTGACCGACTTGACCTCGTAGCGGAGCCCGAACCACGCGGAGTTGATGAACCGCAGCAGCGAGTAGGTCAGCGCCACGTCCTGCTCGACGACCGCGGCGATCTCGTCGTAACTGAGCCACGGCGAGTTGATCTCCCTCAGCAGCCGGAAGTAGTTGAGCTTGTTGGCCGGGATGTCCCGCCCCGGGCGGATGATCGGCTTGGAAATGAAGTTCCCGCGGAACAGCGTGTAGCCCAGTTCGGTCGCCTGCTCGAAGTCCTCGACCGTCTCGACGTTCTCGGCCAGAAGGCTCAGGTCCCGCCCCTTGCCCACCTCGGCGGCCCTCGCGCGTCCGGACTCGTCCAGCGCCGCGAAGTCCACCGAGACGATGTTCGCCACCTCCAGCATTCCCTCGGGAAACTCCTCGGGCTTGCGGTCCCGGACGGCGATGCAGTACCCCTCGCGGCGTAGCTCCCGGCAGCGCTCCACGACGCGCTGGTCGCTGCCCGCCTCGGCCGCGACGCCCGCGACGGTCTGGCGAGAGTCGAAGAGCCCCGGGAACTCGTCGAGCAGCAGCGACGGGGCGAAGTCGATGAAGGCGAATTTCCCCTCCGTCAACTCCTGGAAGTTCACGAACGCCATGAAATCAAGATTCCGGCGCTCGGCCGAGAGGGCCTCGTAGTAGGTCTCAAAGCCGCTGCGGAATTGCAGCGAGTAGCCGTAGACCTCTTTACCCCGGTCGAAGACGGGGTGCCTGGCTACGAAGACTTCCATGGGTGACTCCCTGCATACACTCTGTCGCAACCGCTCCGACTCGACGGTGCGGCGCGAAAAGCCGTGCCGCGCTAGATGTTTCGGTTATTTCCGCACCGAACTTCATCGCTGCATCGCCGGTCGGGGGCTTTCGGGGCAAAATCCGAAAAATAGAAAAACCCCTGCCCATACCCACATCAAGGATATCCGAGTCCCTGTTCTCGCCTTACAGCATATACCCTACATCGAACCGTTACCGGAGCAAGCTTGAGCCAATAGGAGTTTTTGGATTGTTCCGCTTTCGTGCATCACGGAAACAGGAACCCCGCGGGGCTCGCCCCGACGGGGCAGAAAGCATTCGCCTGCACGGAAGTGTAGGCGCGTCAGTCGAGTCCGCCCTTGAGTTTCTTCTTCTTGCGGCGTCCGGGCTTGTCCATCGACTGGGTCTGGTGGGATTCGCTTCCGGTGGAGTAGAACCCGCCGGCGAAATCGCCGGGCGAGGGCTGGTCCTTCTGCTTGATCGAGAGGCTGATTCGCCGGGCGTCCTCGTCGACGTTGAGGACCTTGACCTCGACCTTGTCGCCCTCGTTGACCACGTCGGAGACCGACCGGACGTGCTCGTGGGCCAGCTCGCTGATGTGCACCAGCCCCTCGACGCCCTTGGCCAGTTCCACGAAGGCCCCGAAGTCCGCCGTCCGGGTCACCCGACCCTCTACGACCGACCCTTCCGACCACCGGGCCGAGGCGCCCACCCACGGATCGTCCCCGACGCGCTTCAGCGAGAGGCTGATGCGCTTGCGCTTCGGCTCGACGTTCAATACGCGGACCTTGACGGTCTGGCCCGCTTCCAGGACGTCCGAGGGCTTGAGGCGTCCGCGCTCGTAGCTCAGTTCGCTGCCCGGGATGAGTCCCTCGACCCCTTCCTCCAGCTCCACGAAGGCGCCGAAGTCAGCCAGACGGGTCACCCGCCCGGTGACCAGCTCATCCGCCGGGTACTTGCTCTCCACGCCGGTCCACGGGTCGGGGCGGGTCTGCTTGAGCCCCAGGGAGATCTTCCGCTCCTCGCGGTCGATCTTGAGGACCTTGACCTGGAGCTGCTGCCCTTCCTCGAGCACGTCCTCGGGCTTCTCGATCCGCGTGTGTGAGATGTCGGAGATATGCAGCAGCCCGTCGACCCCGCCGACGTTCACGAACGCCCCGAAGGGCACGAGGTTCCGGACCACCCCGGCGACCACCTGCCCGACCTCCAGCTCCTCGAAGGCCTTCTCCCGCGCCTCGCGCTCCTGCTCGTAGAGCAGCTCACGCCGCGAGAGGATCACGTTCTCGTCCCGCCGGTCCACCTCGGTGACCAGGCAGGTGAGCTTCGTGTTCAGGTACGGTCGCGTGTCCTCCACGCGGAAGGTCTCGATCTGGCTGATCGGCATGAAGGCGCGAATCT
>CAYTQL010000422.1:0-2748 GCA_964439555.1 uncultured Planctomycetaceae bacterium
TCAGGTGCCGCTCGACCAGCAGCGCCCGGTCCAGCTCGGAGGCGCTGTTGAGGTCCACGTAGAACACCGCGTCGGCCAGTTCCGCCGAGAGGATTTCCTCGCGGAGGCGTTGCTCGATCTCCCGGCGCTGTTCCGGCGCGCAGCGGGAGAGGAAGGGCATGCCCGCGAGGTTCCGCGCCAGGCGGATACGCGAGGAAATGACCACGTCGTGGCTCGGGCCCGCGCCGCGGAGCCACTCGCCGGCATGGGAGGTCAGGTCGGCAAGTCTCATGACGTTTCCAGTTCCTGGATCTGGTCGCGCAGGGCGGCGGCGCGTTCGTAGTCCTCGGCGGCCACGGCCTCGTGGAGCTCACCGCGCAGCCGGAGAATCGCCGTCTGCTTCCGCTGCACCGAGCCCGCGCTGTGGGGGACCTTGCCGACGTGCTGGTCGGCGCCCTCGTGCGAGCGCTGCAACAGGGGATCCAGCGCTTCGGAGAAGGCCTCGTAGTCGTTCGGGCAGCCCAGCAGGCCCTTCTCGCGGAACTCGGCGAAGGTGATTCCGCAGACGTCGCAGCTCATCTCGGCCGCCTTTACGCCGCCGGACTTGAGCACGAAGTCCTCGAGCAGCTCGCTGACCGGGACGGAGGCCTTGATGGTAATGCCCTCTTCGGCGGCGCAGTTCTCGCAGAGGTGTTTTTCGATCTTCTCGCCGTTGACGATCTCGGTGAGGTGGACCGTCGCGGGGTTGTCGCATTTGTCGCATTTCATTGGCAGGAGCCTTCCGCTCGGCGTCGCAGGGGACCGGGTGCGGGCCCCGTCGGCCCGGGTACCGCCCGGGTCCGTCGGGCCCGGTCAATTCTAGCAGACACGTGCGGGCGGCTAAAGTTTCCCTTCCCCCGCAACGTCCCGGCATTCCGATGCTTGCCGAGGTTCGCGGACCTGCGTATAACGACCGGTTACAGCCAGGGCGTTTTCCCCCGAAGGGCTCGACGGCGAGAACCCGGAGCCCCCCGGCGGCGTAGAACTCCCGTCCGCGGACCTGATGCGCCCGGCTCGGGCGCCCTTCCTGGAGTTGGCATGGCCCACGATATCCTGAGCGACGCGATCGAGAAACAGACCGGCCGGGCGAGTTTGTTCATCGTCGGCATCCTCATCGGCGGGACCTTTGTCCTGCTCAGCTACGTCTCGGACTGGGTCTTCGCCAGCTACGCCCTCCCCCTCGGGCCCGAAAAGGGGCTCAACCCCTACAGCGACGCGCTCGCCCTGGCCGGGGCGATCCTGCTGGGACTGCCGATCATCATCCACGCGGCGCGCGAGCTGATCCTCGGGCACACGCACATGGACGAGCTGGTCGCCCTGGCGGTGATCGCCGCCATCGCGGCGACCGATTACAAGGCGGCCGGGGCGGTGGCGTTCTTCCTGCTGCTGGCGAACCTGATCGAGACGCGGACCGCACTGGGGGCGCGGGCGAGCATCGAGTCGCTCGTCCGCCTGGCGCCCAAGAAGGCCCACCGCGTCGGCGAGGACGGGTCGGAGGCGAGGGTCGATCCGCGGCAGCTTTCGGCCGGCGACGTGGTCCGCGTTCGCCCGGGCGACAACATCCCCGCCGACGGGCAGATCCTCTCGGGCGCTTCGAGCATCAACGAGGCGAACATCACCGGCGAGTCGCTCCCGGTGGACAAAACCGTCGGCGACGAGGTGTTCAGCGGCACGAACAATCTCGCCGGCGCCATCGACGTGAAAGTCACCCGCGCCGGCTCGGACACCACGCTGGGCAAGGTCCAGAAGCTTATCCTCCAGGCCGAGAAGACCCGCATTCCCATCAGTCGCCTGATCGACCGCTATGCGGCGTTCTACACGCCGGTGATCCTTATGCTCGCGGGGCTGGTGCTGTTCTTCACGCGCGACATGGACCGGGCGGTGACAATGCTCGTGGTCGCCTGCCCGTGCGCGCTGATCCTGGCGGTGCCCACCGCGATGGTCGCGGCGTTGAGCTGCGCCGCCCGGCTGGGCATCTACATCAAGGACGTTTCCACGCTGGAGACGGCGCGGAATATCACCGCCTTCGTCTTCGACAAGACCGGGACGCTGACCACCGGCGAACTGTCGGTGACCCGCCTGATGCCCGCCCCGGGCGTCGACGGGGCGGAACTGCTCACCGCGGCCGCCTCGGCCGAGCAGCTCTCCAAGCATCCGGTCGCCAAGGCGGTGGTCGAGGTCGCCCGGAAGGCGAAGGTCACGCTCGGGGAAACGAAGAACTTCGAGGAAGTTTCCGGGCGCGGCGTCAAGGCCGAGGTCGCCGGGCAGACCGTTCGCGTCGGGCGGCGGAGCTGGCTGGAAGAGGAGGGCGTGGATTTCGCCGTGATGGACGACGAGAAATACCGGGAGCCGGAGGGCTTGAGCACGCTCTACGTAGTCCGCGACGGGGCGGTGCTGGGGTGGATCGGCATGGAGGACCGCACCCGCGAGGAGGCCCGCCACGCCATGGACGAACTAGGCGACCTCGGGCTCCGCGAGCGGGTGATGGTCACCGGCGACCGCTGGTCGGTCGCGCGGCGCGTCGCCCGCGAGATGGGCTGCACCGAGGTCCAGGCGGAGGTGCTGCCCGCCGACAAGCTGGAACTGGTCGCCGCGCTGAAAAAGCAGGGCCACCGCGTGGCGGTCGTCGGCGACGGCGTGAACGACGCGCCCGCCCTGGCCGCCGGGGAACTGTCGGTCGCCATGGGCGCCGCGGGCAGCGACGTGGCGATCAACTCCGCCACCGTCGCG
>CAYTQL010000423.1:0-2743 GCA_964439555.1 uncultured Planctomycetaceae bacterium
CGGGCTCGTCGTGGATATAAGGCATGTGCCCGCCGGGAGCGAACTGTCCACTGATGCGAAGGTCCTTTGCGGGCTTGAGCTTCGCGAGCTGCTTGCGATCGGTGACTACGCGATACCCATTCTTTTCGGCCAGTTTGCGGGTTACGCCGGGCTTCTCGCCCTCCGGGTCCCGCAGCCCGCCGAAAAGCACGTTCGGACGAGACTCGTTGAAGTACTGCTCGGCGATCTGGGAGTACATCCCGCGGTCCCGCACGTGGGCGGCGAACCCGGCCGGGGTGGCGTGCGTCATGTACGACGTGCTCACCAACCCGGTGAGTTTCCCGTCGTCGCGGGCGGTTTCCAAGAGGGTCTCGAGCGATTCGCCGTCGCCGGGGACCGCCAGCGAGACGACGCGGTTGTTGACCTTCCGCCCCGTCGCCAGCGCCGTCGCAGCCGCGGCGGAGTCGGTCACCGCACCCGCCTGCGCCGGGTCGGTGCTCATCCGCCCGGCGTGGGGCAGCGTCTGCATGAACAGGCGGTCCGCCTGCCCGTGGGCGTAGAAGCTCGCCGCCCGCATGTGCTCGAAGCCCATCCCGTCGCCGATGAGCAGGATGACGCTCTTCGGCGCGGCGCCCGCAACCGGCACGGCCGCGAGGGTCGCCAGGGCGATTAAAACCCTCAGTTTACCCAGCTTGCGTAGTCGCATCTTGTACCTCCGTAAGTCCAAGCTATTCTACCGGACGCCGGCGCCGGAGAATGCCAAGATTCAGTGAAACCGGCTTCGGCCGGTCAGAACCGCCGGTACATCCGGTACATCACCGGTCGCAGGCCGAGGGATTTGTAGAACTCGACGGCCGGCTCGTTCGCGCACGCCACGTGCAGGACGACGTCCTCGGCGCCCCGCCCGGCCATCTCCTCGAACATCCGGGACATCACGCGGCGTCCGAGCCCGCGGCGGCGGTGGTCCGGGTGGACGACCAGGTCCCAGACGAACCCGCCGCGCTCGGTCGTGAACAGGGGGAGCGTGGGTTTGACCTCTCCCAGGGCGAAGCCGACGACGGTCCTGCCCGGATCGACGGCCACGACGGCGACCTTGTCCGGGTCTTCCACGAGTTCGTCGAAATGCTTCCGCCATCGCCGGGAGGCCTGCTCCGTCCAGCACCAGACCTCCTCGTCGTAGAGGCGGTGCTGGGCGGACATCAGCTCCCACAACTCGCCGAGGGTCTCGGCGTCGGCCTTGACGGCCGGGCGGATGGTGTAGTCGTCTTCGTTCATGGGGGCTCTCACGCTCAGAGCCTCACAGCGTAGCGTCGCGGCGGAGGGGCGGCAAGCGAAGCCTGTCCCGACGGCTGTGTAGTCACCTTTTCCCGCGTCTGCTATACTCCCCGGCGAGAGGAGCAGGCATGCGATTTACCAAGATGCAGGGCATCGGAAACGACTACGTCTACGTGGACTGCTTCGCCGAGCAGGTGGACGAACCCGCCGAGTTGGCGCGGCGAATCTCCGACCGGCATTTCGGCGTCGGCTCGGACGGGCTGATCCTGATCTGCCCGGACGACGAGGCCGACGTGCGGATGCGGATGTTCAACGCCGACGGGTCGGAAGGCGAAATGTGCGGCAACGGCGTCCGCTGCGTCGCCAAGTACGCCTGGGACCACGAGCGGGCCCGGAACAACCCCCTGCGCGTGGCGACCGGGGCGGGCGTCAAGACGATCGACCTGGAGCTGGACGCCGCCGGGAAGGTCGCCGCGGCGACGGTGGACATGGGCGAGCCGATCCTGGCGCCCGAGGAGATTCCCGCCCGCATGCCCGGCGAGCGGGTGGTGGACTCGACGCTCCGCGCCGGACGCGAGGCGTGGCGGATCACGTGCGTCTCAATGGGCAACCCGCACGCGGTGATCTTCGTCGACGATGTCGGCAGCGTGGACCTGGCCGGTTCCGGGCGGGCCTTGGAGACCCACCCGGTCTTTCCCGAGCGCGTCAACGCCCACTTCGTGCAGGTCCACGGGCCCGGGGAGGTCACCATGGTCACCTGGGAACGCGGCAGCGGGGCGACCCTCGCCTGCGGGACCGGCGCCTCGGCCGTCTGCGTCGCCGGCGTGCTTACCGCCCGGGCCGGGCGAACCATCACCGCGCATCTGCCCGGGGGCGACCTGCAACTGGAATGGCGCGAGAGCAACAACCACGTCTACATGACCGGCCCGGCCGAGGAAGTGTTCACCGGCGACTGGCCGGAGAAAGAAGGGGAGTGATGTTCGGATTCGGAAGCAACTTCGGCATCTTCGGCGCCGCTGCGTCGCGTTCGACATATAACGCTTCGGCGAACCTGGCCGGGCAGACCGCCCGGCGCGCCGCGGGCGAAGCGGCCGAGGCGGCCGCCGAACTGGCGGAACTGGAAGAACGCTTCGAGCGCTTGGCGCTGGCGTGCATGGGCATGTGGGAACTGCTCCAGGAACGGACCGACCTGACCGACGAGGACCTCGCCGAGCGCATCCGCGAGATCGACCTCCGCGACGGACAGGCCGACGGGCGGGTCACCCGAACCGTCCAGCACTGCCCCAAGTGCGACCGCACCATGAGCCCGCGACACAACAAGTGCCTCTACTGCGGATACGAGGCGCTGGAGACCCGCCCGTTCGACGTGTGAGCGCGGCTCCAACGCGACGCACGAAGCAGGCATGACGGATCAAGCTGGAAGTCCCGCTTCGCACACCCGCGACCGCACCGGACGCCGGTCCGGATGTCGGGCCCCGGGTCTGATCCA
>CAYTQL010000424.1:0-2743 GCA_964439555.1 uncultured Planctomycetaceae bacterium
ATTCGTGGCATGGGCGTCTCGCCCATGCGTGGCGCGGGCATCCTGCCCGTGCCCCCCGGCCGAGACGGTCGTGGGACGCATGGCCAAGGTGACCATGCCACAATACGGACGCGCACCCCCTGGCTTTACGATGCCGTTAAGTGTTGGACGCGGGGGCGCGGCGTCTCTAGAGTAACCGGTCTATGCGAGCGGTCGTTACCGGACAGGTCGGACTAAACAAGAAGCCGTTCCTCGAGGCCGTCGCGCGGCGCGCCCGCGAGGAGGGGTTCGATCTGGAACTCTGCCACATCGGCGAGATGATGTACGCCGAGGCGCCCGACGTGGCGCCCGGGCGGATTCTCGATCTGCCGCTCTCCCGGCTCCAGGCGCTGCGGCGGAGCGTTTTCAAGGACATCCTCCGCCTCATCGACCGCAACGCCAATGTCCTGGTCAATACCCACGCGACCTTCCGCTGGCGTCACGGGCTGTTCTACGCCTTCGACTACGACCAGATGCGCGCCCTCGACGCCGAAATCTACATCGTCCTGGTGGACAACATCGACCGCGTCCACTGGCGGATGCGCCGCGACGGGCACACCGACCACACCCTCAAGGACCTCATCGTCTGGCGCGAGGAGGAGGTCATGGCCACCGAGCTACTCGGGCAGATCGTCCGCGGGCACGGGGGCTTCTACATCATGACCCGCGCCCGGGAAACCGACAGTGATTCCGCCGTCGACGCCATCGTCAGCCTGATGTTCCGACCGGAAATGAAGCGGGCGTACCTGAGCTTCCCGATGACCCACGTGATGGACATGCCCGAGCTGCTGCGGACCATCGAACTGTTCCGCCGGCAGATGAAGCGGCACTTCGTCTGCTTCGACCCGGGCGACCTCGAGGAGAAGTACCTCTGCGAGCTGGCGATTCGGGCGGCCGAGAAGGGCCACCGCTCCATCACCGTCGGGCCCGCCGGGCAGAAGGTGACGCTGGAGACCTCGCAGGTGCTGGACATCATGGCCGACATCGACGGGCAGATCTACGCCCGCGATTTCAAGCTGATCGACCAGGCGGAGATGATCGTCTCCTACATTCCGCGTCTGGAGGACGGGCGCCCGGGGCTCTCCAGCGGCGTCGAGCGCGAACTGCAGCATGCCCACGAGGCGGCCAAGGACGTTTTCGTCATCTGGGAGCCCTCGGCCGAGCCGAGCCCGTTCATCACCGAAACCGCCACGCGCGTTTTCCCCGACGCGAAACAGGCCCTGGAGCACTTCGAGTCCGAGGGCTACATCCCCGCCGCGCCGGGCGGAACGCTGTTCGCGTAGGATGGCGCCGATCAGCGCTCGGCGTCGCGGGGCCGGTCCTTTTGTGCGCAAGGGGCTTGTTTCGCGCTAGGATACCCCGTATCGTAGCTCACGGCATCGAGAGTGCGCGAGGGTACTGGCCCGAGGACCGCACGGCAACCTGACCCGCCGCTGAGCGGGGAGAAGGTGCCCCAGCCTGCCCGCCCCGGGGCGTCCGGGGTCGGGAGCGATGTGGCCGGTTCAGTCGAACGCGGCAACGCGGATTCACGTCCCTGCTCGCTCCCGCGGCGGCGCTCTCGATTCGCCCCAGACAAGGAGAACGCCATGACCGCATCGAAGGACCACCGCCTCGCCACCCGCGCGCTGCACGCCGGACAGGAGCCCGCCCCGGGCACCAACGCCCACGCCGTGCCGATCTACGCCACCGCCGCCTACGCCTTCCGCGACACGGACCACGCGGCCGACCTGTTCGCCCTCGCCGACGTGGGCAACATCTACTCGCGCCTCATGAACCCCACCGTCGGCGTGCTGGAACAGCGCCTCGCCGCCATGGACGGCGCGGCCGCCGGGGTCGGCCTGGCCAGCGGCCAGGCGGCGATTTCCGGAACGCTGCTCACCCTCGCCCGCAGCGGGCAGAACCTCCTCAGCTCCACCAGCCTCTACGGCGGAACGTACACGCTCTTTTCCCAGACCTTCCCCAAGCTCGGCATCGAGGTGCGCTTCTTCGACTCCGACAAGCCCGAGTCCATCGGGAAGCTCGCCGACGAGAACACCCGCGCCGTCTACCTCGAAAGCCAGGGCAACCCGAAGAACGACGTCCCGGACTTCGAGGTCGTCGCCGCGGCCGCGAAGGACCTCGCCGTCCCGCTGGTCGTGGACAACACGGTGATGACCCCCGCGCTGTTCCGCCCGATCGAGCACGGGGCGGACATCGTGGTCTACTCGACCACCAAGTACCTCGGCGGGCACGGCGTGCACGTCGGCGGGGCGATGGTGGACGCGGGGACCTTCGACTTCGCGTCGGACCCCGACAAGTGGCCGCAGTTCGCCCGCCCGGACGACGCCTATCACGGCGTGGTCTTCACGGACGCGGCTGCGGCGGTCGCCGGCGGGGCGGCCGTGGCGCTGCACCTGCGGACTCACTGGCTGCGGGACACCGGGGGGGCGATGAGCCCCTTCGCGGCGTTCCTGTTCCTCCTCGGCGTGGAGACGGTCCACCTGCGGATGGAACGGCATTGCCGGAACGCCCAGCGCGTAGCGGAATGGCTCAGCGAGCACGAGTGCGTGGAATGGGTCAACTATCCCGGGCTCCCGGATCATCCGCATCACGAGCGATCGAAGCGGTACATGCCCGACGGGGCGGGAGGGATCGTGGGCTTCGGCATCCGCGGGGGCAAACCGGCGGGCGAGGCATTCATCGACGCGGTGCAACTCGCCAGCCACGTCGCCAACATCGGCGACGC
>CAYTQL010000425.1:0-2670 GCA_964439555.1 uncultured Planctomycetaceae bacterium
TGAATGAAGGCGTCGCCTACGACGTTCAGCCCAAGCACCTGCGTTTGTGGTGCCCCCGGCCGCACAACTTCAAACTGATCTTCGGCTACGTCAAAGAGGACTTCCGTCCCCAGCACGCCGACAACACCGACCTGGCTCACCTCGCCGAGACGCCGCGCGTGCTGGTCTTCCTCCCCATGCGGCACGACGGGCAGACGCGGGAGAGGGACGTAGAGGACCAGAAGCGGTACTTCGTCTCCCCGGTGCGCGCCGCCCAGAGCGCGTGCATCCTCCAGTTCGCCCCGCGCGAGATGATCCACTACGAGTGGTTCGGCGAAAGGCTCCACGAGAACATTCTCTACGACCTCGCCCCGCATTTCCGGGGCGACAAGACGGTCCGCCCCGGCGTGACGCACCCGATCTTCCGCTTCACGGTCGGCGAGCGAGGCGCGTGGACCTTCCGCATGGAGCGCGACGGGCGAGACGGGCTGCGCGGCGGCCCGGTCGACGGCGACTGGGACCTCGTCGTCACGCAGAGGTCCGAAGGCGCCACGCCCTACAGCGTGAAGCTTCGGCCCGGGAAGTCCCGTTGGGCGCTGAGCACTTTCAGCCCCGGGGGGCGTCCCGAGGCCGCCAGCGAACTGATCCTCAAGCTCGCCCCCTTCGATCGCGAGACCGCCAAGCGCGTACCATGGGCCGAGCGGAACCGGCGCATCCGGACCTTCGCCCTGAAGGACCTCGCGGCGGTCCTGGCCGGGAAGCCCGCACCGCGCTGGCGTCCGACCAGGGCGCCCGTGGCCGACAAATCCGACGCCGACTCCCAAGGAGACTGACATGCACACTCGTTTCGCCATCGCATCCGTGCTCGCCCTTGCGCTGCTGCTGACCGTCGCGGCGCCCCTCCCGGCCGGGGAGTCCGGGAAGGCCCCGAAGGTGCTGTTCCTGCTGGATAAGGGCTTCAACCGCGGGGAGTTCTGGACGCCGTACCTGGCGATCCGCGCGGCGGGCTACGAGGTGGACGTCGCCGGTCCGAAGAAGGGCCCCATCCGGCTGCGCGACGACAGGAAAACCGAGCACGACGCCACCGCGAACCTGGCGCTGAAGGACGTGAACGTCGACGAGTACGTCGGGCTGGTGATTCCCGGGGGCTACTCGCCGGGCAACCTGGAGAAGCACGCCGAGTCGATCGAGATCGTCAAGGCCTTCGACAAGGCGGAGAAGCCCATCGCGGGCATCTGCCACGGGCCCCGGCTGCTGATCCGGGCGGGGCTGCTGGAGGATCACGTCGCCACGTGCCTCTACAAGGTGGCCGACGAACTCGCCGAGGCGTGGAAGGCCGGCGAGCAGGGCGCCTACGTGGACGAGCCGGTTGTAATCAGCGACAACCTCGTTACCTCGCGCTACCCGGGCGACCTCGTGCCCTTCAGCAACGCGACGCTGAAGCAACTCCAACGCGCCGGCGGGCTGAAGCTCCGCGACGAACCCGGGCGGGCGGTGGTCATCGCCCCCGGCGTCGACGGGCACACGAAGTGGACGCTGGGCGAGATTCCGCGAATCTTCGGCGTCGACGTCCACGTGATCCGCAAGGGCTCGGAGCTGGAGAAGCTGCTCGACGGCGAATTCGACGCCGCGAAGGTGGACATCCTGCTGGTCTACGAGAAGCTGGGCGACCTCGCCGGAAGCGACGCGCTGGCGAAGCTGGTCGGCGGCGTCGCCGGGGCGAACAAGGGCGTCGCCGCCCCGGCCGGGGCGGTCGAGGCGCTCAAGAAGGCCGGCGCCGGGCACGTCACGACGTTCGAGGAAGGCGTGGTTCCCACGCTGGAGGCCCTGGTCACGGGCGTACAGAACGCGGCCGCCCGACGGGAAGCCCGTCCCCCGCGCCTCGCGAGCGACCCTCTCTATCTCGGACTGGAGCAAACGTTCGACGCCCGCGGGTACGTCGCGGCCGTTCTGGCGGCGCAGGAGACGGGGCTCGAGCCGGTCGTGGTCGGGCCGGAGACCGGCTGGCGGATCGGAGTGAACGGCATCCCCGTCGAGGTCGAGCAGTCGCCCGGTCGGCTTTCGGACGCCACCGTCCGGCAGATCCTCCTGATCGGCGAGAAGGGGCTTCGTCCCGCGTCCCGGACGCCCAAGGCGGCTGCGGACCTCGCCGCCAAGCTGGCGAAGGTCGCCCTGACGCCCCCGCCCGCCGGCGACGGCGTCCGCGACGCCGCCATCGCCCTGCGCCCGGGGTTCGACGACAAGACCTTCACGGCCGTGCAGATCCTGCTCCGGCGTCGGGGGCTCACCCCGGCGATCGTCGCTCACGACAAGGGCGAGGTCCGCGGGCTCAACGGACTGAAGGTCAAGGCGGGCTACACGTATGACGAACTGCCGAAGCTCGAGGACGGCGCGGTGATCGTGCTGCCCGGGGGCTTCTACCCGGAGAAGGCCAAGGCCCGCCAGGCCGAGCAGCCGGCGTGGGTGGACACGCTCGCGAAGATCGACGAGGCCCGCATGGCGTGGGTGCTCCAGCGCTGGGGGCAGGGTGACAAGGTGCTGTCCTTCGGGACCGATTCGCTCTACCTCGGCCGGGGGCGGGAGCAGTTCAAGGGCAAGAAGTTCGCGTCCACGTCCCAGGCGGTCTGGAGCTTCGGCAAGTCCGGCGGTCGGTTCAGCCGCGAGCCCGTCACGCAGACGGATGAGCGACTG
>CAYTQL010000426.1:0-2658 GCA_964439555.1 uncultured Planctomycetaceae bacterium
GAGCCGGGGGTGGCTCACTTCATAGCTTCTCCTTCGAGGGGTGCGCGAAGTCGGGGCTCAACGGCCCCGCCTCATTGTGAGCCCCTCGAGAAGAGCAATCCCACTCGGCGGCGTGCCCGTGTGAGGCGAACCGGGGGTCAGTCGGGCGCGATCCAGACGTCCGGGTACTGCGTCCGCCCGTTCCAGCTTACCCGCGTGCACCGGCCGGAGGGCAGGTGCAGGACATAGCTGGCGTGGGTCTTCCCGTCGCCCTGGGCGGCGACGTAGTCGCGATGGTTCGACCAGTGGTGATTGTCCCAGGAGCGGTCCGGGCGACAGTGTCGGGCGTCGACCTTCCGCTTGCGCTTCCCGTCCCAGCTCTCGATGGCGACCGCCTTATGGCCCCCGACGTTGTGCATCAACCATTCCCCGTCCGGGGAAACGCCCGGCGAGCAGCCCCGGGCGAACTTGCGATGCTTCCCGGAGGCGAGGTCCACCGCGTAGAGGCTGTGTCCGGCGCGAAGGGCGAGCCGCTTGCCGTCGGCGCTGAGGCACGGCTCGCCGGTCTCGCGCATGCCAAGCTCCATCGGTCGGGGGTCCTTGCCGTCCAGTCCCACGAGGTGAAAGCCCTTCCCGCGCCGGAGATAGAGGATGCGCTTGCCGCCCGGGTGGAATTCGATGGGGCAGCCGTGCTTGACGTCGGCGTCCTCGACGACAAGGCGGCGGGTTCCCCCGTCGGCGTCCATCACGTACACTTTGCGCTTGTCCTGCACGACGATCCGCTTGCCGTCGGGCGAAAAGCGGGCGAACCTCCCCCGCCCGAGGTCCTTCGGCTCGGTCTGACCGAGGCGGACCTTCCATATCTTCCCCCCGGCCGAGTAGACCACCGCCCCGGACGCCTCCTCGCCCAACGCCTTCGCGGCGGCGATTTCCTTTTCCGACGGCTGATCCGCGAGAAGCGCCCCGACCGCGGCGAGCACGACGAGCAGCGGGATAGATCGCAAGCGCACTGGTTTCACCTCTGCACCTTCAACGCATCCGGGACCCGGGAGGTTCCTCACTCGGCCGGGGGCAGTTCGATGCAGAAGCGCGTGCCCTTGCCCGGCTCGGACTCCACCAGCAGCCGCCCCCCGTGCTCCTGGACGATCCGCCGGCTGGTGGGCAGCCCCAGCCCGGAGCCCCGGGGCTTGGTGGAGAAGTACGCCTGGAAGATGCGCTCGCGGGTCTCGGCGTCCATCCCGGGCCCGGTGTCGATCACCTCGATGCAGGCGACGCGCCGCTGACCGGAGAGACGCACCAGCAACTCGCGGGATTCCGCGTCTTCCATCGCCTCGGCCGCGTTGATCATGAGGTTCAGCAGGGCCTGCTTGATGAGCTTCTCGTCGATCTTCGCCCAGAGCGGCTGCTCGGGCAGCGAGGCGCGGAGCAGCACCCCCGCCGACTCCGCCTGGGGCCCGAAGAAGTCGATCAGTTCCTCCACGACACGGCGCAGGTCGCAGCGTTGCCGGCTCAGTTCCACCTTTCCGGCGAAGCGGAGGAAATCGTCGAGAATCTCCCGCACGCGGGCGGCCTCGGTCTGGACGCCCTGGAGGCGGCGCAGCCAGCGGCGGTGCTCTTCGTCGTCGTAGTCGGCGAGGTCCTCGGCGAGGAGCTTGAGGTTGACGTTGATCGTCGAGAGGGGGTTCTTGATCTCGTGGGCCAGTCCGCCGACGAGGTGCCCGACCTCGATGAAGTGCTGCCGCGCCTTGGTCCGTTCGCTCAGCCGCTTGACGAGGCGCCATCGGCGGCGAAGGAACAGCATCGCCAGACCCGCCCACAACGGGGCTGAAATCACCGCGCCCGCCAGCGCCCATACCCAGTGCATGCCTGCCTCGACCTCGTATCCGCGGCGAAAGACGGGCCCACGGGACCGACGCCGGCGTCCGCTGCGCTAGTGGCTGTCCTGCGGCCCGGAGCCCTCTGAACCCTGCTCGGTGCACCGGGAGACGTTCCGGGCCTGGTAGCCCTTGTTGCCCTGGATCAGCTCATACTGGACGTTTTCGCCGTCCTTGAGGGCCCGGAAACCCTCGCCCTGAATCGACGTGTAGTGCACGAAGACGTCCTGTCCCTCGTCTCCGATGATGAATCCGTACCCTTTCCGCGGGTCGAACCACTTGACCTTGCCGATCATCTGGATCACCTCCCTCAAACCGACGGCCTCGCGGCGCCCGCACACCGACGGCGCGATAAAGGCCCGCGTGACCGAACCTTCGCAGCCCAAACCTATCAGATGCGGAGGTGTGAATCCACTTGACCGACGGCGCCGCATGGCGAGCGAGGCGACCGCCGGAATCCCCACTCCGCCGGACGGCGCCGCGCAGATCCGTCCGGTCTCCGCGGCGCATCCGGCGCGAGCGAACGTTAGTTATGTGTTTACTGCTTCTTGCGATCGCCGCCGCGGTCGCCGTGGCGGCGTCCTCGACCGCCCCGGCCGCCCTTGGAGCGGTCGGACTTCTGCCCGCCGTCGCCTTCGCCCTCATCCTCGCCCTGCTCGTCCTGGAGCACGGCCTTGCGCGAAAGCTTCACGCGGCCCTGGTCGTCCACGGCAATGCACTTCGCCGTGATTGTATCACCGACGTTACATACGTCAGTAACATTTTTCACGTACCCGATGTCCAGTTCGCTGACGTGAATCATCCC
>CAYTQL010000427.1:0-2647 GCA_964439555.1 uncultured Planctomycetaceae bacterium
CGACCTGGCCACGCGCATCTGCTGGGAGAAGTGGAACCGGCGCGGCTGCTACTACCAGGATGCGGCCGGCTGGGGCAGCTACCACGCCTACGGCAAGCTCGTCGACCCGAAGACCAACAAATGGGTCGATCGCCCGAGCCGGGTCATCAGCGAGAACCTGAACAAGCATTACGCGGTCGGGATCGTCCTGCTGCGCTTGTGGCGGGTCACCGGCAAGGACGAGTATCGCCAGCGGGTGCAGGAGGTGTTCGGGCGGGCCAAGACCATGTGGCGTTACTACCCGGACGAGGAGCGCATCGTCTGGAACTTCTGGATGCCGCACGGGCCGTACGACGTCGAGGGCCGCGCGCCCAGGATGTGGGTCGGCCTGCACAGCTCGCGGAGCAGTTACCAGGCGTCCGAGGCCGGCTACTTCACGGAGGTCTACGACTCGGGGCTGGTCTTCACCCGCGAGGACCTGGAGCGGATGGTCCGGACGAACCACTGGATGATGCCCGCGGGCGAGCGCGCCGCGTGGCGCAGCGCGGACGGCACCTCCGATGCGGGGCAGTTGTGGTCGGCTCTGGCGCGGTTCGACAAGAGGATTCGCGACGCATGCGAGAAGCAACTCAGCGGGGACTCGCCGCGAGAGCGCATCGCCCTGGCCTATCTGCGGAACGTAACGGACAAGCTCGGCGGCTGGAAGCGCCGATACGTCCGGGATGAGGCCAAGGTGGAGGTCTTCAGCGCGCCGCTCCAGCCGGGACGTTACCTGGCCATGAGCGTCGTCGTCCCCAACAGCCTGGAAACGGCCAACGACGACCGTGTGCAGCTGGTCTGCCAGACGCGGGCCGCCGGCAAGCTGAAGATCGAACTGCTGGATCAGGATGGCCGCGAGGTACTGGGCACGCTCTATGAGATTGAGACCGCCGAGACCGCCAAGGGCAAGGAGTATCACGCGCCGCTGTGGGACGGGACGAATCCCCGTACGGGCAGGAAAGACGTTGGCCGGTTCATGATCCGGTGGACGCTGGGCGAGGAGAGCCGCCAGTCGCCCGTGTGGGTCAAGGTCGGCAAGCGGCGGCCGCGCGAAACGCCCGAGCCTCTTCAGAAGGGTCGGACGCTCACGGTCGATTTTGAGGGCAAGCTCGACGGCCGCTGGCGCCTCGAAGGCGCCGAAGTCAGCACTGAGCGAAAACGCAGCGGCGACAAAGCCTTGAAGGTAGATGTGGCGGCAAGGCTGGTGTTCGGCGATAAGGACGACCTGCCGGTCCGCATCAGGATGTGGGTCTACGACGGCGGACAGAAGTTCGGCAAAAAGAGCTTCAACGGCCCGGCCTGGGGCGTGGTGACGGCCATCGGCGACAAGTTCTGCCTGCGACAATGCTGGCGCGGCTATCTCAACGGTGATGGCGAGTACGCCTGGGTCAACACGGGAGAGGACCAGTGGTACAACCCGCACCCAAGCGGCGTCCGACGCGCGGAAGGGTGGGTCGAATGGGTCTTTGACTTCACGGATCCGGCCGCGGTGAAGATGACCGGCAACGGGCAGGAAGTCCGCCGGCTCGTGCCCAGGCACACACCCAGGGGGACCGTGGGCCTCTACTTCCTGGGCGACAAGGGCGGCCCGCTGTTCGTGGACGACATCACGGTCGAGTATCCGGAATGACACCTGCTGATCACATGCGGGGCGGCCAAGCCGGCAAGTCGCGCCAAACCATGACTCAATCTCGGGAGTGGTGCCTCTGGCGACGCATCCCTACTATGGCAGGCTGTTACCGAGATGGCGGCGGATGCCCGGCTCTGCTGCGGCCCCGCCGGTTGGCTATTCGCTGAGCCGGCGGGCGCGACGGAATGCCAGCGGTGATGATCCCATGATGCGCTTGAAGCTGCGACTGAAGCTGTAGATGTCCGGAAATCCACACTGGCTGGCGCACCGGCTGACCGACAGATCGCTCTGGAGCAGCAGCCTGGCGGCGCGTTCCATCCGGACGCGATGATGCAAGGCATGCGCCCCACAGCCAAACACCTTGGAGCAGAACCGCTGGAGGCTCGCGCGGCTCATCGGTACTGCGTTGGCAATCTGTTCGACTGTCAGCGGAACGTGGGCGTTCAGTTCCAGGAAGTCCAGCAACCGAAGCCGTGTTCCCTTGTCGCGGGCCTGATCGTGGCCTTCGATCAGGCTCAGGCAGTAGGCGTCGAACAGGTTGATGAGCTTCAGTTCCGCCGCTTCCGTCAACACCAACGGGCGCGACTCCAGGAACCGGTGGAGCGCCGCGGGAAAGCTCGTGGCATACACGGTCGGCGTCCTGAAGTGTTCGGCCAGCCGCTGCCGCCATCCACGCTCATCGTCCTCCGGCTGGAGGTTCAGGAACACGTGCAGATCGCCGCTGCCGGCCTGGAAGGCGTGCTGGAATCCAGGCGGCAGGACGTGGACCGAGCCGGGCCGCACGGTCTGCCAGCCGCCTCCCATGTCTATTCGGCTGTCTCCTTCCAGAAGATGAAACACCTGGAGGAAATCGTGGCTGTGGGGTTCAAGCGTGTGTCCCGGCGGCCAGCGGTTGTAGCTGCAGAAGCCGTAGGGACAGCGCATGCTGAACACGTGACTCTGAGACATAATGCCAAAAAATAGAGACTCTCGGCCATGGCGTCAACCACGAAACGGCGG
>CAYTQL010000428.1:0-767 GCA_964439555.1 uncultured Planctomycetaceae bacterium
CCGCAGGTGCACCGCGGCCAGGCGGTAGTAGAGGTCCTCCCGGAACCGGCCTTTTGCGACGGCCTCGCGGAGGTCGCGGTTCGAGGTGCTCAGCACGCGGACGTTCACGCGGATCGGCTCGCAACCGCCGACGCGCTCGAAGTCCTGCTGCTCCAGGACCCGCAGCAGCTCTGCCTGGAGACGGGGCGAGGTCTCGGAGATTTCGTCCAGCAGCAGCGTCCCGCCGTGGGCCCGTTCGAATCGGCCCTTGCGTCGGCGGACGGCGCCGGTGAAGGCGCCCCGCTCGTGCCCGAACAGCTCGCTCTCCAGCAGCGACTCGCTCAGCGCGGCGCAGTTGACCCGCACGTACGGGCCCTCCGTCCGCCGGCTGGCGCGGTGGATCAGGTAGCTGACCAGCTCCTTGCCCGTCCCGCTCTCGCCGGTGATCAGCACCGAAGCGCGGGTCGGGGCGACGCGCCGGGCGATCTCCAGCGTATCGAGCAGCGCGTCGCTGGAGCCCGCGATGCGGTAGAGCAGGCGGGAGTCCGCCTCATCCCCGGCCGCGAGGTCCACGCGGTGGGTGTGCAGGAGCCGGTCCATGGCGGCGTCCAGCGCTGCCGCCTCCGGCGGGCTGACCAGCACGTCCCGCGCCCCGGCGCGGAGCAGTTCAACGGCGCGGCGGGCGGTGTCCCGACCGGTCAGCGCCACCACCGGAAGCTCCGGCGCCGCGGCGCGGGCCTCGCGGATCAACTCCGCGGGCGCCTCGGAGAGGTCCGCGTCCAGCAGCA
>CAYTQL010000428.1:777-1924 GCA_964439555.1 uncultured Planctomycetaceae bacterium
CTGGGCACCATCCCGCTCCCCAAGCTCCACGCTCCCCGTTCGAGCCCTTGGAGGAAGAAAAGCCCCAGGCGCAAGCGCCCCTTCCGCGGATTTCCCTGGCAACGAGCCCCGTGCCGTGGGAGGTTCCGCCGCCACAAGGCCCGGTCGGCCAGGGCTTCGCGGGCGGCGCGGTCGCTGCGGACGGTGACCCCGCGGGCGCCCCTGGCGGCCAGGCGCTGGAGGACGGCGCGGGTGGTCTCCGCGTCGTCGGCGACCAGGAGCACGTTCTGGGCGATCAGCTTGTCCGGGGTGTCGGTCATTCGGTCGTGTCGGTGTCCGTCTGGTCGATGAGCTTGTCCGGGCGGTTCGTGCGACGCCAGGCGAGCAGTTGCTCCTGCACGCCGGCGGGCTTGGCCCAGGGGCTCTTGGGGTACTTGGCGATCAGGTCGCGGTACATCTCCGCCGCCTTCTCCGGGTCGCTGCGGCGAAGCGAGTTGCCCAGTTGGAAGTACACCCAGGCGACGTCGGTCTCGGCGTCGGCCTGCTTGAGGGCGCGGGTGTAGAAGAACGCGGCCGCGTCCAGGTGCCCGCCGCGATAGAGCGAATCGGCCAGGCGGATCGGGTCGGCCACGCCATTGAGGTCCACGTTCCGGAACTTCTTGAGCGTCTCGGGCGAAATCGAGCGGATGGGGACGCCCGGGTCCGGTTGGCTGGTCGGTTGGGTCTTCGGCGCGGGGCGGCGGGTCGGCTGGGGGTCTTTCTCGGGCAGCTCCGGTCGGACGAAGGGCAGCAGGCGGACCTTCTGGAGGTCGGCGACGGCCTTGCGAAGCTCGTCCGACTGCGGCTCTCCGCTGTCCGGGGCGGCGATCGCCTCGCGCCACAGTTCGCGCATCCGGCCCTTGAGCTGCTTGCTCGTCTCGGTCGGTCGGGTGGTCGGCGCCGGTCGGGTCGTCGGGCGCGTGGTGGGGTTGTCCGCCGCGGCGGTGAGGGCCGCCAGCAGAAGAGCGACCGTCGCTGCGAGGCTGAGCGTTCGGCGCGTCATTGCCCACCTCCCCGCGGGGTGACGCCGCTGAAGACTACGGCCGCCCGCTCGTATTCCTGGTTGAGCACCAACGCGGCGCCGAGGGCTTTCCGGGCGCGGCGGCGGATCTGCTCGTTGTCGATGCTG
>CAYTQL010000428.1:1934-2633 GCA_964439555.1 uncultured Planctomycetaceae bacterium
GGCGGCGAGAAGTTCCTCGGCGACGCTGATCGCCTGGTCGGGCTTGTTCAGTTCGAGGCAGACCTCGGCGAGGTCGGCGGCGACGGTCTGGGCCTTGCGTCCCGCTTCGATCCGTCCGGCGAGGGCGGCGAGCACTTCGCGGGCCTTGTCGTGTTCCCCCGCCGCCCGGTGGCAGGAGGCCAACTCGTACGCCACGGCGTTTCGCCGGGTCGGGTCGCCGATGGTCGGCAGCTCCTTCTTGAGCTTCAGGGCGATCCGCCCGGGCAGGCCCATCTCGCGGTAGACCCGCGCCGCGAGCATCAGGTACCGGTGTCGCTGGTCCGCGTCGAGTCTGGCGGACTGGAGGAACCGCATCGACCCGACCGCCCGGACCCACTGCTCGCGACTCGCCTGGATTTTCGCCAGTTCCAGGACCGACTCGATCCGCTGCGCCTCGTCGGCGTCGGTGTCCATGACGCGCTTGAAGGCGCTCGCGGCGGCGTCGTGGTCGCCCTGCTCCGCCTGGGCGCGCCCGAGCAGCAGCAGGGCCTCGCCGGTACGCGCGTCGGTCTCGGTCGCGAGGGTCATGTACCGCGCCAGCCAGTCGCCCGCCTGCTCGTACTCCTCCTTCTGGTAGTAGCACGCCCCGAGCCCGAAACATGCTTCGGCCCGGGAGGTGGGGTTGAGCCGGGACGCGTCCCTGGAAATCCTCGACATTAC
>CAYTQL010000429.1:0-2630 GCA_964439555.1 uncultured Planctomycetaceae bacterium
ACCAGGTGGATGCCCACCGCGCGGGCCTTCTGGGCGATGCGGATGATGTGCTCCTCGACCTCCTTCGAGGAGGTCATCATCAGGTCGGCCAGCTCGTCGATGATGACGACGTAGTACGGGATGCGCTTCGGAATCCGGGCCTTCTCCTCCTCCGATTCCACCGCGAACCGCTCGTAGAGGTCGTCCGGCTCGAGGCGATTGTAGCCCGCGACGTTCCGCACGCCCGCCTCCTTGAGCAGCTCGTACCGCTCGTCCATCTTGGTGGCCGCCCATTCCAGGATGTTCTCCGCCTTGCGCATGTCGTTGACGATCGGGCAGAGCAGGTGCGGAATGTTCTCGAAGGCCGCCATCTCGACCATCTTCGGGTCCACCAGGATCAGCCGGACCTCCTCCGGGCGGCGGGTGAGCAGCAGCGACATGATGATCGCGTTGATGCAGACGCTCTTGCCGGACCCGGTCGTCCCGGCCATGAGCATGTGCGGCATCGACGCCAGGTCCGCGATGATCGGCTCGCCCCCGGCGTCCTTGCCGAGGTAGACCGGGAGGTGGAGCTTGTGCTCGGCCTCCGGGGCCATGCCCATCAGCTCGCGGATGCGGACGATTTCCTTGTCCAGGTTGGGCACCTCGATGCCGACGGTGTCCTTGCCCGGGATGGGGCTGACCACGCGGACGCCGGGGACCGCCAGGGCGCGGGCGACGTCGTTGCACAGCGAGTTGATCTGCGAGACCTTCACCCCGGGGGCGAGGGCGAGTTCGAACATCGTGATCACCGGACCGGTCTGGTAACCCAGGACCTCCGCCTCGACGCCGAAGTCGTTGAGCGTCTGCTGGAGGACGCCCTGCTTCTCCGACGCCGCCGCCTCGATGACCTCGCTGTATCCGCCGCTGGGCTCGACCAGCAGATCGGCCGAGGGGAGCACGTAGTCCTCCCGCCTTCCGGACGCCTCGCCGCCGGTCGACGGGGGCGCGGGGGTCGGCCGGGGCTTCGGCTTGGGCTTCGCCGTAGGGTTCGGCGGCGGTGAGGCTTGCGGCCTGGGCGTCGGGCGTGCGGTGGGCTTTGCCTTGCGCCGCGGGATCAGGCGCTTCAGAGCGGCCAGGACGCCGCGTTTCTCCCACGCCTTGCGCCCGAGCGAGGGCAGCGAGAGGACCAGCTTCTCGGCCGCGAGCATCAGCCCGATCAAAAAGAGGACCCCCAGGCTGATCCATGAGCCGACCGCGCCGAGCCGCCGCGCCATGACCTCCCCCACCGCCACGCCGAGCACGCCGGCGCGCCCGCTGAGCAGGTCGCTCCCGGCAGACGGGTCGAACAGGTACACCGCCGTGCTCGTGACCGCCACCAGCAGCCCCGCCCCGAACAGTCGCACCGGCCAATAGTCGATCTTCCCGCCCAGCAGCAGCACGAACGCGGCGACGGAGGCGAACAGCACACCCATGTACGCCCCCGAGCCGAGGTAGTACCGCAGCGTATACGCCACGTGAGCCCCGACGCGCCCGACGGCGTTCTGGTATCGCACGGCCGCCCCGGCCACCTTGCCCGACGGCGGGTCGGACGGGTGGTAGGTGAGCATGCTCGCCCACAGGAGCACGACCAGCCCGGCCAGCAGGAGCACCAGGCAGTAGCGCAGGAGTCGCCGCCCGGCGGGGTTGCCCTCGGCGGGCCTGGCGGTCTTCTTCGACTTCGACGCGGACTTCTTCTGACGTGTCTTCTTCGCCATCCTTGACGCTCGCAGACCTGCGGGCTCGCCCGGCGGCGTCCCGCAGTTTGGGTCACATTCCAGTATGTCCGAATCCCCCGGCGCCGCGGACGGTGGCGTCCAGCGCCTCGACCGCCTCGACCCGCGCCCGGGTGACCGGGGCGATCACCATCTGCGCGATCCGCATCCCGCGGGAGACGGTGAACGGCTCGGCGCCCATGTTCCCGAGAATGACGCACACCTCGCCGCGATAGTCGGCGTCGATGGTCCCCGGGGCGTTGGGCAGCGTGATCCCGTGCTTCAGGGCCAGTCCGCTGCGCGGTCGCACCTGGGCCTCGTACCCGATCGGCACGGCCATGGTGAACCCGCAGGGGATCAGCCGGGTCTCGCCCGGGGCGACGGTCACCTCGGTCTCGCAGGCGGCGCACAAATCCATCCCGGCCGCGTGATCCGACATGTACCGCGGCAGCGGGACGTCCTCGCAGCCTTCCTTGCGGCGTATCCTTAGCTGTATCGGCTCAGACATGATCTGCCCTCCATGGCATTTGGCCTCGTCCGGCCCGGGTGCGCGTCCGCATCGTGGCACGGGCAGGATGCCCGTGCCACGCATGGGCGAGACGCCCATGCCACGAAGTTGTCGCGCAACCCGACCCGTGGGCGCAGCCTACACGCAGTGCGCCCGTCCGTGCAAGCTCCGCCCGAGCTTCTCGGCCTCGGGCGTCAAGGGGTGTGCGACATGATTTTGGGGCGGCGGGTCAGGCAGCCCGCCAAGTGAGCGTCAACTCACCGTTGATCGTCACAGGCCGGACCACCTTGGCCCCCTTGTTCCGCATCTGGCTCGGCCGAGGGGGAAAAAGCCTCGTGCTTGGCTTGCGCGAGGCTCAGGGCCTTCTCGAAGGCCTGTTCTCGAAACTCGCCGCTGGCCTCGAAGACCGG
>CAYTQL010000430.1:0-2609 GCA_964439555.1 uncultured Planctomycetaceae bacterium
CCGTCGAACCGCTGCGTAAGCTCCAGACCCGGCTCAACGACAAGCTGGGCATCCCGGGCAGCAAGTACGCCGGGTACACCGAGCAGTGGCTCCGCGCGGCGCTGGCGACGGCCTTCGGGATGTTCGGCACGCCGGGCGCCGAGGAGCAACTGCTCCACCAGGCGTCGCTGATCGCCAAGGGGGAGGAGTTCGAGCCCACCCCGTGCAAGTCCCTCTGCGGCGCCCTCGCGAAGATCGGCTCGGAGGACGCCGCCCGGGCGCTGCTGGATATCCTCGAATCCCAGGCGCTGACCGAGCAGATCCGCGAGAAGGCGGCCGAATCGCTCTACGCCGTCGGGCCCAAGGCGATCCCGATCCTGAAGCGCACGCTCATCGAATCGGAGAACGAGGCCCGTCGCGGCGCGGCCGCCCAGGTGCTCCAGGCGTTCGGGGACGACGGCGCCGCGGCGCTGACGGAGGTCGTGCGGACGCCCGACGCCACGGGGCTCCACCAGGCGATCTTCGTGCTCGGGCAGATGAAGGCGTGGCAGGCGGCGGACGCCGTGGCCGCCCTGGCCGACCACGAGGACTGGCAGGTCCGCGGGTACGTTGCGATCGCCCTCGGCGAAATCGGCAAGGACAAGCACCGCGCGGTGCTGGAGACGCTCGCCGAGGACCCGAAGCAGGAGGTCGCCCAGGCCGCCCGGCAGGGGCTCGGGCAGCTCCAGTCCCGCCTGGCCTACGGCGAGGGCGCGACCACCCGGCCCGCGTGAACACCGCCCGGGTGGCGACGACCCGGCGTCCGCGGTAGGATTCCCCCATGGCCCGGCGCCGCTACGGAACGTTCACCGGTGGGATCGTCCTGCCCGACGAAAAGGAGCGCACGCTCGATGCGCCGATCCGGGCCTTGGCGTGCCCGCAGCGCCTGCTGATTCCCCTCAGCCCGTCGCTCGCCGCGCCGGCGCGTCCGCGGGTCAAACCCGGCGAGTCCGTCAGCGCCGGCGAGTGCATCGCCGAAGGCGACGAGCGGGCGCTGAGCGTCTTCGCCCCCTTAGCCGGGCGGGTGGCGGGAACCGCCGAGGCCCGCGTGCCCGGGCGCGAAGGCTGGGCAGGCTGCGAGGCGATCGAGCTGCGCGACCTCTCGCCGCCCGAGGGACTGCACACGCTGGAACCCCACCTCGACTGGCGAGAGATGTCCGCCGCCTCGCTGCGCCGGCGCATCGCGGAAGTCGGACTCACCACGGCCGGACGCCCGGCGCACCCGCTGGCGCCGCTGCTGCGGCGGGCCCGTGAGGCGGGGGTCCGCACGCTGATCTGCAACGCCGTGGAGGGCCAGCCCTACGTCGCAGCCGCCCACCGGCTGCTGACCGAGCAGGGAACGGCGGTGGTCCACGGGATGGAGATTCTCGCAACCCTCGTCGGCGCGAGCGACCTGCGCCTGGCGGTGGACCAGCGGCGCACGTCGAGCTACCGGGCGCTGATCGGGCCCGCGCGGCGGTACGGGGTCGAACCGGTCGCCCTGCCTCACAAGTACCCCACCGGGGCGCCCCCGATCCTGGTGAAGGTGCTCACCCGGCGGACCGTCCCGCTGGGGAAAGGCCCGCTGGACGTCGGGGCGCTGGTGGTGGACCCGAGCACGTGCTTCGCCCTCTACCGCTGGATCGCCTGCGGCGAGCCGCCCTCCCACCGCGTGGTCACCCTCGCCGGCGGGGGGATGCCCGAGCCCGGGAACCGCTGGGTCCCCTACGGGACGGAACTGTCCGCCCTGGCCGGCGGAGACGGGGCGATCGCCGGGGGGCCGATGGTCGGACTGCGGGCCGTGGAAGGCGCCGTGGTCGGTCCCGGCGTGGACGCGGTGCTTGCCCTCGGCGACGGGCTGAGCGAGCCCGCCACCCCGTGCATCCGTTGCGGATGGTGCACCGACCACTGCCCGGCGCGGCTGAACGTCTCGGTCTTGAACGACGCGTTCGAGATGGGGCGGATCGACCTGGCCGAGCGGTTCGTGGCGCAGGGCTGCGTGGAATGCGGCGTGTGCACGTACGTCTGTCCGGCCCGGCTTCCGCTGGCCCAGCGGACGCGTCAGCTCAAGCGGATGGTCGGGCTCGTGCAGCGTCACATGCCCCTGTTTGCGGGGAAAGGCGGTCGCCGATGACCGAGCTGCCGCGCACTGCTGCCCGCCCGGGCGGCGGGCCCGTCTCCCGCCAGGCGCCCTTCCTTCGCGCCCCCGAGCGGGCGCGGACGCTGTTCCTGGTGACCTTCTTCGCCGCGTGCGGACCACTGGCGGCGGGCGTGGTCGTCTTCGGGTGGCGAGCGGCCGCGGTGGCGGGCCTCAGCATTTTCTCCTGCGCGCTGGTCGAGCGGGTGTACTACCGCGTCACCCGCACGCCCGCCCTGCTGGGGCGCTCGCACGCCTTTCTGACCGGGCTGCTGCTGGCGCTGACGCTCCCGGCGTACGTTCCGTGGTACGTACCGGTGACGGCGAGCGTCTTCGCGATCGTGGTGGGCAAGGGCGTCTTCGGAGGCGTGGGGCACTTTCTCTGGCAGCCGGCGCTGGTCGGGCGGCTGGCGGTGGCGGTGGTCTTTCCCGCCCTGCTCAGCAGTGCGGAGCCGTACCGCTAGGTGCTCGCCCA
>CAYTQL010000431.1:0-2579 GCA_964439555.1 uncultured Planctomycetaceae bacterium
CCTCTTCCAACTGCTTCTTGGCCTCTTCCGCCTCGTCCTTGGACACGCCTTCCTTCACGGCCTTCGGCACGCTCTCGACGAGTTCCTTGGCTTCCTTCAGCCCCAGGCTGGTCAGGGCGCGAACCGCCTTGATGACCTGGATCTTCTTGTCGCCGACGTCCTTGAGGACCACGTCGAACGCGGTCTGTTCCTCTTCCTCTTCGGCGCCTTCGCCGCCGCCGGCGGCCGGACCGGCGATCTGCGCCGCGCCGCCCGCGGCCGGCTCGATCCCGTGCACCTGCTTGAGGTACTCCGCGAGGTCCACCGCTTCCTTGAGCGAAAGCTGGACGATCTGTTCGCCGAGGTCCTGGATTTTCTGGTCGAAGTCCGCGGCGCTGGCGCCGCCGGCTTCCTGGGTTTCTTCCTGCTGCTCTTCGGTTGCGACCGCTTCTTCCTCTGCCATCGTTCTTCCTCTTAACTATAGTCCTGTCGGCCTGATAGGCGGGCGCCCCGGTGGCGTCCATTTAAGCCCGAACAACGGGACCAATCTGCAACCGACAAAATATCGCGTTGTGTACCGCCGCGCGGCGTTCAGGCCGCCTCGGATTCCCCGTCCTGCTTTTCCTCGATCGTCTTGAGGACGCCGGCGATCGCCGCGCCCGGACCGAGCAGGCACGCCGCCAGCCCGCCGCCGGCGCCCAGCATCACGCCGACCAGTTGGCTCAGGGCCTCCTCGCGGGTGGGGAACTTGCTCAGCTCGTCCATCCGCTCCGGGCCGAACAGGTCGCCCTCGAGCACCGCGCCCTTGAGCGTCAGGGCCGTCGCTTCCTTCCGGATGTCCAGCAGCTCGCGGACCACGTTGACGACGCTGACGTCCGGATCGATTGCGTAGGCGATGGCGCAGGGCCCGTCGATCACCTCGTTGACCACCTCCATCCCGAGGCGCTTGAAGGCCTGGCGGGCGATGGCGTTCTTGACCACCGTCACGGCGATGTTCTTCGCTTCGAGATCCGCGCGGATGTCGCGCGTGGTGTTGGCGTCCACACCCGTGAGGTCCACCACCGCCATCGACGCGAGACCGTCGAAGCGGCGGACGAGTTCCTTGCGAATCAGTTCCTTGACCGGCTTGCTCATATCGCTGCCTCGCGGATAGCTACGACGCCGCGTCGATCTCGATCGACGGGGTCATGGTTGCGGTGATACAGACCTTCTTCATGTACGCGCCCTTGGTCGTGGAAGGCCGCAGACGCCGGACCATGCCGACGAAGGACTTGATGTTCTCGATGAGCTTCTCCTCGTCGAAGCTCAGCTTGCCGACCGGCACGTGCAGGTTCCCGCCGGCGTCGTTGCGGTACTCGACCTTCCCGGCCGAGTATTCCTTCACCGCCTGCTCAACGTCCTGGACCACGGTGCCCGCCTTGGGCGAGGGCATCTTGCCCTGCGGACCGAGGATGCGCCCGAGGCGCGAGACGGTCTTCATCATCGGCGGGGTGGCGACGGCGACGTCGAAGTCGGTCCAGCCGTTCTGGATTTTCTCGACGAGTTCGTCGCTGCCGGCCTCGACGGCGCCAGCGGCCTTGGCCTTGTCCACGTCTTCGCCCTCGCAGAAGGCGATGACCTTCCGCGCCTTGCCGATCCCGTGCGGCAGCGAGACCGCCCCGCGGAGGGCCTGGTCGGCCTGGCGGGGGTCGATGCCGAGGTGCATGTGCAGTTCGACCGTCTGGTCGAACTTCGTCGCCGGGAGCGACTTCATCGCCTTGACCGCCTCGGAGATCGGGGCCTTCCCTTCCGGGAGGTTCTCGACCGCCTCGCGGTACCGTTTGCTTCGCTTGCTCACGTCGGTCTCCTGACGTCCCTTCGCGGGACTCCCACGATGGGCCCCGTGGTGGGGGCTCGCCGCCGCCGGCTGCGGGCTACGCCCCGCGCCGCCTGCGGGCGGGCGATCGCTATTTCTCGACGGTGATGCCCATGCTCCGGGCGGTCCCTTCGATGATCCGGGATGCGGCGTCCAGGTTCGTGGCGCTCAGGTCGGCGATTTTCCGCTCCGCGATCTGCCGGACCTGGTCCCGGGTCACCGAGCCGACCTTCTCCTTGTTCGGCTCGCCGGAGCCCTTGGCGATCTCGGCGGCTTCCTTGAGCAGCGCCGCGGCCGGGGGGCTCTTGACGGTGAAACTGAAGCTGCGGTCGGCGTAGACCTCGATTTCGACGGGCACCGGCAGCCCGCCCATCTCGCCGGTCCGTTCGTTGAACTGGGAGACGAACTGCCCGATGTTCACGTTGTGCTGTCCCAGCGCCGGGCCGATCGGCGGGGCGGGAGTGGCCTGGCCGGCGGGGGCCTGGAGCTTGATCTTCGCTACGATTTCCTTCGCCATGGGGGTGCTTCCTTCCTCGTTGCGCCGGCGCCGCAGGCCCGGGCGCTAAGCCTTTTCGACCTGCCAGTACTCCAGCTCGATCGGGGTCGCCCGGCCGAAAATGGTGACAATCACGCGGACCAGGCCCTTTTCGGGCAGCACTTCGTCGACGGCGCCTTCGAAGTTCTCGAACGCGCCCTCCTTGATCTTGACCAGGTCGCCCTTCTCGAACTCGACGGCGACCGGGGC
>CAYTQL010000432.1:0-2544 GCA_964439555.1 uncultured Planctomycetaceae bacterium
GTCCGGCGCCTCCAGCGATCCGTCTTCGAGGGCGGCGAGCACCTGCCCGCGCTGGAGATCGTCCTTCTCCACGCCGCGGAGCAGGCAGCCGACGTTGTCGCCGGCCTGACCTTCGTTCATCGTCTTGTTGAACATCTCCACGCCGGTGATGGTGGTGTTGGAGGTGTCGCCGAGTCCGACGATCTCGACCTTGTCGCCGACCTTGACCACGCCGCGCTCGATGCGCCCGGTGCCCACGGTTCCGCGGCCCTTGATCGAGAAGACGTCCTCGACGGGCATCAGGAAGGGCTGGTCCACGGCGCGTTCGGGCTCGGGGATGTAGCTGTCGAGGGCCTCCAACAGCTCCTGGATCGCCTCGCCGCCGGGCCCGTCGGGGTCTTCCAGCGCCTGGGTGGAGGAGCCCTTGATGACCGGGACGTTGTCGCCGTCGAAGTCGTACTTGCTCAGCAGCTCGCGGACTTCCAGCTCCACCAGCTCGAGCAGCTCCTCGTCGTCGACGAGGTCGACCTTGTTGAGGAACACCACCAGCGCCGGAACGTTGACCTGGCGGGCGAGCAGGACGTGCTCACGCGTCTGGGGCATCGGGCCGTCAGCGGCGGAAACCACCAGGATCGCCCCGTCCATCTGGGCGGCGCCGGTGATCATGTTCTTGACGTAGTCGGCGTGACCGGGGCAGTCGACGTGGGCGTAGTGACGATTCTCCGATTCATACTCCACGTGCGCGGTGGCGATGGTCAGAATCTTCGTCGCGTCGCGGCGACCCTGGGATTCGGAGGCCTTGGCGATTTCGTCGTAGCTCTTGGCCTGCGCCAGGCCCTTAGATCCCTGGACGTTCGTGATCGCCGCCGTCAGCGTGGTCTTGCCGTGGTCGACGTGCCCGATCGTCCCCACATTGACGTGAGGCTTGGTCCTCTCGAATACTTCCTTTGCCATTCCTTACGCTCCTTAGTCTTCTACCGTACGACGGTCGTCGCCGCATGACAGGCGTCTGGCCTGTCGATTTCGTTCGCATCCCAATGGGAAAAAAGCTCGACAGGCGAACCGCCCGCCGTCCCTGTTACAAGCTGCTGATGGGGGTTGAACCCATGACCTCGTCCTTACCAAGGACGCGCTCTACCACTGAGCTACAGCAGCAACGTCTCCCGCTGCAACCTGCTGAGCGCAAAGCAAAAGCCCGCCCTGCGTGGGTACAACGCCACCACTGCCGCGAGAGTAGATCGCTTACTATACCCCGTCGGAAAATCGTGTCAAAGCTTTTTTTCCGGTTTTGCACGATCCGCAGACGTCGGAATCCGCCACGCGCCGGACGAGCCGCGCGACGATCCCGCCCCTCGTCGCCAGCGAGCAAAATCGTCCGATAACTCCTTAACCCGCCGCCCCCGCCGACCAACATAGACAGCGGAGTCGGGGTCCAGAGGCCCGCAGGCGCGTCCAGGCGGACGTCGCGCCCCGGGGTGTTTTTTTGCCCCGGGCCCGCGGGTGCTCAAGTCGGGCGCGCGGGCTTCCGACCTATGCAATGTCGGGAGAGGGGATTTTCACCGCGGTCGGCGCTGCATCTGAGTGCTTCCGAGCGGAACGCCGCGCGCCGCCGTCCCATCGCCTCCGGGTCCGGCCCGGTCTTTCGCTTCACGCTTCCCGTGCTCGCGCTTTCGATGCGCGAGCGAGTGACAACCCGACCAGCAGGGCGAGAGACCTTCCGGTTCGTGGAGCGAGCCCACCGTGGGTTTCGCGAGTCGGTCGCTGCGGCGGCCCGTCCTGCGCCTCCGAAGGGAGAGCAGCATGCGTACCACGCCCCGACCGCGCAGCGCGGCGGTCCTGACGTGCCTGGCCCTGTTCGTCTGCGCCGCGCCGGCCGTCGCCGACGACGCCGCGAACGCCGAGCGCCTCGAACAGCTCGAACAAGAGCTCGGCAAACTCCGACGCACCGTCAACGAGCAGGCGGAGGTCATCAAGACCCTCCGCGAGCAGCGCCCGCAGGCGCCCGACCTCAACAAGCGGGACCTGACCGAGATCGCCCGTCGCATCGAAGACGACATCAAGCAGCGCGCCGGCGGGAAGGAGCTGGTCTGGTCCACGCTGGGCATCCAACTGTACGGGAAGATCGTCTTCGACGCCGCGCTGGACACCGACCGGACGAGCGTGGGCAACTTCGCCCGCTGGGTCGAGCCCCGCAGCGGCCGCGAGGAGGACGACGCCCAGTTGAACATGACCGCCAACCCCACCCGCCTGGGGCTCAAGATCGCCGGACCGGAGTCCGAGGGCGTCCAGACCCGCGGCGTGGTGGAGATGGACTTCTTCGGCGGCGGGAGCGAGAACTCCCCCACCCCCCGCCTGCGCCACGCCTTCCTGAAGATCGACTGGACCCGGTGCGACTTCAGCATCATCGCCGGGCAGACCTGGGACGTGATCGCCCCGCTCAACCCGGCCGTGCTGAACTACTCGGTCCAGTGGTGGACGGGCAACATCCAGTTCCGCCGCGCCCAGGTTCGCCTGACCAAGGGCTTCCGGCTCACCGACCAGACCCGGTTGCAGCTCGAGGGCGCC
>CAYTQL010000433.1:0-2533 GCA_964439555.1 uncultured Planctomycetaceae bacterium
ACACCAAGGTCGTCCACAATCCCGGCATCGACGATGGGGGTTGAGCGTTCCGGCGTCGAGGTTCAGATAGCCCTCGAGCTTGATCGGCGAGACGCGGATACCCTTGTCCTTGAGCAGCTTGGCCAGCGAGGAGGAGAAGATGCCCTTGCCCAGCCCGCTGATGACGGTGCCGAAGACGCAAACGTACTTGCACCCGCCGAGATGATACCCCTCGGGCAACGGCGTGTAGAATTCCGTTTCATCCGTGCGGTCCTTGATCGACCGCAGCATATCCATGGTCTCGCTCATGGGGGCGCAGTCTACCCCGACCCGACGCGCGGAATCAACGGCAACGACCGGGAGTTTGCCGCCGCCCCGCGGAGGTCGGCAGGTGGACGAACGCCGGCCCGCGGGGGAAGAGCAGGTTCTTCTCCGCCAGCCCGCCCTGCTCCCCGGGCGACCGTCGCGCCGGATCGTTCACGGGGTCGCGTTCGGTGCGGTACCTGTCGCGAATCTCGAGGACCTTCCACCCATCGCCGGCGCGATACGGACCGTCCCGCTCGCTCGCTCGCCCGGATCGGCGGGCTTCGCGGCGGTGTTGCGGTAATCCGGCTGGGCGGTGGCGGCGGTCCTGCCCTCCGCCCGCCTGTGCCACTTGGGGATCTTCGTCTTCGCGCTGTCGACCCACGCCGTGAGGATCAGCCGGGCGACGAACAGGTTCGCCGCATTGAAACGCTCGGCCGCGAACTCGCCGACCGGCGAGCCGGGCTTGAGCGGGTCCTTCAGCGCAGGGAGCTGCTTCTCCAGCGCATAGAGGCGGTCTACGAGCTTGTGAGAGCTCGCCAGCTCGTTCTTGATGCCGGCGAAGAGATTCCCATACGGCCGGACCTTGACGCCCTCGAGCCGCCCGGCGTCGGTCGGGAGCTTGTGGATCAGCGCGTCGGTCTTCAGGTGAATGCCGGTCCGCGGGCTCTTTCCGTCCTTCCCAACCCGCCCGTCGTAGTGGATCGTCGTATGCAGCGGCATGCACAGGTCGGCGCCATAGTGGGCGAGGTGCCCGGCGTAGAGCAGGACCTTGTTGCGGATGTGCTCATTTTCCGGCCAGCGGCGGTGCTCGGCGAAGGCGACGGTCAGCCGCCCCGTCCACTCGCGGATCGCGTAGGGGGCGAGCCCGACCTTGTTCGGGGGGAGGTCTTTGCTGAAGCACCATTGGAGCAGCTCGTAGCGGTGCGCGGGAATTTCCCGCCCCTCGAGGCGTTCGACGTCGAAGTAGTGCTCCGGCGCTTCGGCGTAGTGCAGGGCGTCTGAGGCCAGGGGGCGGGTGAACAGGTCCGGGTCGTGCGAGGCGTGGGCCGCGGCGTCCGCGCGCTGCTTGAGGAACGCGGGGACGCCCTCGGGCAGCGCCGCGACGGCCGAGCGGGTGACCCGGGCGTGCCCGGGGCCGTGCCAGGCGTGCGCGCGGGCCGCGAGGGCGAGGACGAGGAGCGAAAGGACGATCGGCTTGCGGAGCGTGGGCATCGGGTCACCTTCGCGGTTGCAGGTCCGGGGACTACGGCACGGCGGCGATGCAGGGCTATCCCAGCCTCCGCCTCGCCGCCCGGTCATCATCTGCGTTTCTTCCTGCCGCCGCGACTCCCGCCTCCCCCGCACGTGACGCGCCGAAGTTCCGTTACCCCAGAGCGTTCCGGTCCGGTCGGCCGCCCACCGTCGCGGCGCTCAAATGGCGCGGACGGCATCACTCCAGCGGGCGCCGCTCGCGTTTGGCCTCCGGCTTCGTGAACGCAGGCTTCGTCGCCGCGGTCTCAGCTTCGCGTGCGGCGATGCGGAGGTTGTCGATCAAGCCGCGGTCGTCGAACGCGCCCACGCCGACGCGCCCTGTCAGGAAGGTCTTGTCCTTCCCGCGCAGCACGGGCTTGGTCATATCGTCGAAATAGACCTCGATGGTTCCCTCCTCGGCCTTGCGAACCAGGCGAACGCGGCGCCACTTCTCTTTGCCCCAGTCCACGCCCTTGCGCGGCATCGGAGTTGCGCTCCGCCTCATCCGGCGTCTCGTCGTCCGCCCTCGACGCGCCCCGCCGCGCGGATTCCTCGCCGCAGCCGACCAGGAACAAGCCGCCGACAAGGACCACAGGCAGCACCCAACCCCGGCCGAGACGATTCCGTGAATTCTCGAGTCCTGGACCTCTCATTGCCCCTGAAACGCCAAGCACCCCGCCCGGGTTCCACGGAAAACGCCAACGTCCCCGCGGCGCTCGACTACGCCCTTAACGCGCACATCCCTGCATGGCGGGACCCTTTCCGAAGACGCTATCGAAGTAGCCCCGAAGCTCTGGCGTATCTGCCCGAAGTTCCCGGGCGGCCTGTCGGGCGCCTATGCCCGACCTGCCTCGGCCGGTTCCACGTGGGGTGGGAAATGGATGACTGCCCTCTTTGCGGGATCACCGCCGGCGGGCGGGTCAGGCGGCAGTCTGCTCCCTTGCTGCGCCGCGCCTCCGGCGGACTGGGCCGTACTGGACTCGAACCAGTGACCTCACGGGTGTGATCCGTGCGCTCT
>CAYTQL010000434.1:0-2023 GCA_964439555.1 uncultured Planctomycetaceae bacterium
CGGGGAAGCAGCGGTGCCGGCCAGCAGGGCGATGCCGAGGATGTTCTGCCGATGCCGGCCGACCAGCCAGCCAGCCGCGACCGCCAGCAACGGGTAGGCCACGAACAGCACGGCCGCGTTGGCCGCCACCTCAACGGCCAGGTCCGGGCGCATGCGAACCGGCCGGACCATCCACGTTGTGTACGCGACGGCCGCCAGCCAGAGCGAAACCACAGCAAGCACCTTCATCGCCTTGAGCACCTGCATGCTCCGTTTGTATTGAGACTGTAGGCGTGCGGGTCGGGCATTCATGCGCAGTGTGCCCCAGCAACCCCAGCCCGACCCGGCTTGAATCGTATCGGCGCTCGGCCGCGGATTCAAGAAGGCAAACGGCGAGGCAAGGGCCTGCGCATCTACATTCTTCCTGGCAGGATTCAGATGACTTTGAGCAAGGAGTCGTGCTCCCATCCGCACATCGTGCGTTTGGCTTGGATTCCGGCTTTGCATGAATGGTCGGCCTTGAGCAGGTTCAGCGCGAGGCGCAATCCTTGCAAATGACCTGACTACTGGAAATCGAGGCCCCGAACGCCCCCGTTTCGATGCATAGGCCCTAACTCCCGCCGCAATGCCACCCCGCCGCAATGCACTTGACGGACGGGCCGGGGATGCGTACTCTATGCAAGCTGCCCCTGGGAGTGTGCCCGAGTGGACAAAGGGATCAGACTGTAAATCTGACGGCTCAGCCTTCGGTGGTTCGAATCCACCCGCTCCCATGCCCGCCGCCGCGGGCCCCCGACGGACGCTGTCTTTCGCCCGCGGCCGCCGGCAACCGGCGCCCCGGCGCCAAACCCCGCGCGGGCGTAGCTCAATGGCTAGAGCTCCAGCCTTCCAAGCTGGTTGTTGAGGGTTCGAGTCCCTTCGCCCGCTTCGCTCTGAACGACTGCAGGGATATCGAAGGGCCGATCCCGGACCGCCCATGGGCACTGCCGGCGGGCGACGGATCGCATCGATCGCACCGTTCAGCGGCTGGACGAGCCCTGCTCCTGCGTCTTCGGGTCCTTCATGCCTTTCCAGGGCATGGTGAAGACGTGCTCACCGGTGAGCAACTGCTTCTCGCCGCCCGGGGGCTTCCAGCGGATGTGGATTTCGGCGCCCTGCTCGCCCTGCATGAACTCGACCTTGATCGGGTAGCTGCCCGGTTCGATCTCGAGGGTCTTGTCCTCCTCCTCCACGCCGTGCATGCCCCAGTTGTCGACGATCTGCTTCCCGTCGAGAAAAATCCGCGAGCCGTCGTCCGAGGCGGCGTAGAAGGTGTACTTGCCCGCCTCGGCGATCTTCAGCGTGCCCTCCCAACGGACCGAGATATTGTCCTGCCGCCCGCTCGGGTAGGGGAACTTGCGGTCGGGGACGCTGATCTTCCCGTCGAGGCGCTCGAGGATGAGCTTGTCGAACTCCCGCCCGTGGTAGTAGTACCCGTGCCAGCCGGGCACGTGAACGGCGAACGCCGCGCCCAGCGGACCGGCCCATTTCAGGATTGTCGGATCGTCGCTGCGCAGCGCGGTGCGAAGCTGCGACTGCAAGTCGGCGAAGGCGCCGTCCACGCCGAGGCGCTCATCGAACGCCGAGGCGGGGTCCTCCGCGTCTTCGGGCACCGCGGCCGCGAGGACGCGCATCCCGGGGACGTTCTCCCGGGCCTTGTCCTCGGCGACGGAGCGGTAGATCTTCCGGAGCAGGTCGCGGGGGACTTCCATGTCCAGCGAGAGCATGCCCTCCAGCAGCGTCGAGCGGAGGGGGTCTTCGGCGCCGCGGCGGAGACGCTGCTCGAAGAGTCGCCCGGAGTGCGGGTCGTTGACCCGCATCAGCAGCTTCGCGGCGCGGTCGGCGATCTGCGCCGGACGCTCCAGCAGCGCCTGGCGGAGGAGGATGCGTCCGGCCTCGCCGCCGTCGAGGAGCATTTCGGCGGCCACTTCGCGGACCGACTCGGTCTCGGAACCGAGGCGGTCCACGGCCGGGCGAAGCCGGGCGGCCGCTCGCTTCTGTTCCC
>CAYTQL010000434.1:2033-2517 GCA_964439555.1 uncultured Planctomycetaceae bacterium
CGGGTCATGAGCCGCTCGACCTCGCGCAGGCGCGGGTCGCCGGCGTAGTCGGTCTGCATCTCGATGGCGAGCTTCCAGGCATCAGAGAACTCCGCCTGCCGCTGAAGCTGCTCGATGCGCTCGATTTTCGCGTCGAAGGCCGGGTCGTGACGTCGCACCGTCGCCTCGCCGAGATCGCCGAGGCGAACCTTCGTCTCCTCCGCCGTCTCCGCGACGACGACCGCCTCGGACGCTTCGGCGTGGTCCGGCGTCAGCTTCACCCCGTTCTCGACGATGCGGAGCGTCGCGCCGTCGACCTCGACCGTGCCCGGGACCGCCTCGGCGGCCCCCAGCGCCTCGGCCGCCTGGGCGACGGTTACCCCGAGGTCCGCGAGGCGCTGGCGGTTCAGGATGATCCGCAACTCCTGGACGCCCTCTTCCTCCTCGGCCGAGGGGGTCGTCTCGGGCGCCTGCTCGGGGGGTTGCTTGTCCGGTTCGTCCTCCG
>CAYTQL010000435.1:0-2516 GCA_964439555.1 uncultured Planctomycetaceae bacterium
ATCGGCCCTCCGGGGTCGGCAGTCGGTGACACGCCTTGCCTCGTGCATTCGATGCGATCCCGCTGCGCCGAAGGCCGTCCTCGTCTCTCTGTCTGCGCCGCCGCCTTGTCTCTCCCGTCGCCGGCGCCGGGTCGCCGATCCGCTCAGTCCTTCGCCCGCCGTTGCTTCATGAGATCTACGAAGCGGTCGAAGAGGTACCGTGCGTCGTGCGGGCCCGGCGCGGCTTCGGGGTGGTACTGGACGCTGAAGAGGGGCCGTTCCTTGTGGCGGATGCCCTCGAGCGTCCCGTCGTTCAGGTTCACGTGGGTGATCTCCACGTCGTCGCCGAGCGAGTCGATGTCCACGCAGAAGCCGTGATTCTGCGTCGTGATCGCCACCTGCCCGGTCCGCAGGTCCTTGACCGGGTGGTTCCCGCCGTGATGCCCGAACTTCAGCTTGAAGGTTTCCCCGCCCAGGGCGAGCGAGAGAATCTGCTGACCGAGGCAGATGCCGAACATCGGCAGCGGCTCGCCGCCCGGCGGTTCGTGGATCAGGCTGCGGACGGTGGTGATCACGTCCTTGACCGGGTCCGGGTCGCCGGGCCCGTTGGAGAGCATCAGCCCGTCGACCCCGAGCCGGGCGACCTCCTCCGGCGTCGCGGTCGCGGGGACCACCGTCACCTCGCACCCGGCCGAGCGGAGACGCCGAAGAATGTTGTACTTGACCCCGCAGTCCAGCACGCCGACGCGGCAGAGGCAGTCGTCGGCCCGGTCGGCGTCGGGCGTCGGCCAGTCGAAGCCCTCGTCGCAACTGACGGTGCTGACCAGGTCCCGCCCGGTCAGGTCCGGATGAGCCCGGGCCTTTTCCACCAGATCGGCCGGGTCGGTCGCCTCGGTGCTGATCACGCCCTTGAGCGCGCCGACGGTGCGGAGGCGTTTGGTCAGGGCGCGGGTGTCGATCCCGGCGATCCCGGGCACGCCGCGTTGGGCGAGGTAGGCGTCGAGGTCCTGCTCGGCCCGCCAGGAGCTGGCAATGCGCGACAGCTCGCGGACCACGAAGCCCTCCAGCCAGATGTCCCGGCTTTCGGCGTCCGCCTCGGTCACGCCGTAGTTGCCGATCAGGGGATAGGTCATCGCGACGATCTGCCCCCGGTAGGAGGGGTCGGTAAGCACCTCCTGGTAGCCGGTCATGGAGGTGTTGAACACCACCTCCCCCGCCCGTTCGACCGGGGCGCCGAACCCGACGCCCTCGTACACCGTTCCGTCCTCGAGTGCCAGAAAGGCCTGCTTGGCCATGGAAGCGTCTCCGAATCTATGCGCAGACTCCGCTCGAAGGCAGCAATATTCGATTCCGGGGGCCGCGCGAAGTCATAAGAAAATAGCGAGCCCTCCCGCGGAATGCAACCCCGATCGAGCTCGCCCCGTGCGCATACAATGTTCCGAAGGCCCCACCCCGCGAACGAATGCGCCGGGCGGGTGTCCAATACGCCGGAAGGAGCCCGGACATGCAGCCGCACATCGACGGGACGGAATTCGGCAGCATCACCATCGACGGCGAGCGGATGGAGCACGACGTGGTCATCCGCCTCAACGGACAGGTGGACAAACGCCGCAAGAAGCTCTCCAAGGCGCAGTCCGGCACGTCGCACCTCCTCTCCGAGGACGAAGCGCGACACGTGTTCGAGAACGGCGCCACCACGCTGATCGTCGGCGCCGGACAGGACGTCCAGTTCCGCCTCTCCGTAGAGGCCGAGGCGTACTTCGCGGGCGAGGGGTGCGACGTCAAGTTGCTGCCGACCCCGGAAGCCCTGCGGGCCTGGAACGCCGCGGACGGGCGCACCATCGGGCTGTTCCACGTGACCTGCTGAGCGGGCCGGACCGAAAGGACGGACATGACTGACACCCCGAAAACCGCGCGGACGGACCGGACGGACCCGGCGGCGAAGCCGAAGCGCCGCCGCTGGCCTTGGGTACTCGCCGCGGTGATTCTGGTGCTGGGGCTTCTGGTCGCCCTGGCGCCGACGCTGGCGTCCACGGCCCCGGTCACCCGCTGGGCGCTGGGGCTCTACAGCGACACGATCCACGGAGAGGTCCGCGCCGAGGGCCTCTCGCTGAGCTGGTTCGGGCCGGTGCGGATCGAGACGCTGCGCGTCTTCGACCCGGAGGGGCGCGAGGTGCTCGCGGCCCCGGAGGCGAGCGTTTCGCAGGGGCTGTGGGGCCTGGCCGGCGACCCGATGCGCTTCGGCTCCGCCGCGATCCGCAACCCGAAGGTCAACCTCTACGAGGGTCCGGACGGGCGTTACTCACTCGCCCGCGCCCTCGAGCCGATCCGCCCGGACCCGGACGCCGAGTCGCCCTTCGCCGACGGCAACGAGCCCCGCGGACAGGTGGACCTGACCGACGGAACCGTTCGCGTCGTCCGGCACGACGGGCGCGAGATGACCGTCCGCAACCTGACCGTCTGGCTGAAAGCGGAGACCTTCGAGCAGCTCAACGGCACCCTCGCGGCGGAGGCGGCTTCGGGGAAGGTCGAGGGAC
>CAYTQL010000436.1:0-2510 GCA_964439555.1 uncultured Planctomycetaceae bacterium
GAAGGCGTTCTTCATCGCCCCGGTGGTGTTGGTGTAGATGTGGCACTTGGTCGTCGGGAGGTGAACCACGTTCTTGCCGTGGAAGAAGTCCGGGATGCGGATGCCCTTGGGGAAGATTTCGTGCAGGACGCCCATCTGTGCCTCCGGCTCGTAGACCGCCCAGCGCATGTCGGACTTCTTGAAGTTGTAGCGGATCGGCACGCCGTAGTGGTCGCACACCGGGCGCTGCTTGTTGTACTGCTCGCCCTTGGCCGCGGAGGTGACGACGGTTTCGTTCTCCACGCAGACCTGGTCGTCGAACCCGGCGTCCCGCAGGCCGAGGATCGTCCCCTCGAGCTGCCAGGGCGTGGTGTTCGCCCCGGGGTAGAGCAGGTGCCAGGAGATGTTGTTCTTCAGGATGGTAGTCGCCGAGGCGTCCAACGCTTCGGCCACGCCGCCGAGGTTCATCACCCGGCGGACGTCGTCCACCGCTGTCTCGGGCTTTGTTCGGATGACCGCGATCTTCGATGCCATGTAAGGTCCTTTCGGCAACACCGTCTCTGACTGCAACTCTACCACCCCGTGCGGGCAGCGGAGGGAAGAACTTCCGACGCAGGGGTCCCGGGGGCGGCTCGTCTGTCCGTTCATCTGACCGCGATCGGCCGGCCGCGCAGCAGTTGCCCGACGCGCTCGAAGCGATAGCCTGCCTTCAACAGGCTCCGGACGACGTTCAGCAGCGAGGCGTTCGGGCGAAGAATCCATATCTCGCGGCGCTGCCGCACGGCGCTGCGCAGGACCTCTCCATCGAGTATTCCTGGCGTTCCGCCCCCCAGCCCCCGCCGACCCACTCGCTGCAAATCCACCGCATCGTGTAATACTCGCCGAAGAGGTAGTGTTCCGCGAGGATGCCGTCGTTCCACCCGCCGTACATCACGAATTGCTCGCCGGCGCGTTGTTCCATCGTCAGCACGTTGCGGCGGAACTGCGCATGCCGCTCAAGCCGCTCGTCAAGGCGTCGCCAGGTGGCGGCGCCCTGCGAGAGCGCCATCACCGCGACGGTCGCGGGGCCCTCGCTGCGGTGCGCCGGTGCGGGTTTGTTTCTTCGTCTGGCCGCCATGCTATCCCGACGCCACCATCCAGACGCCCGCGCCGATCAGGCACATGCCCGCGAGTTGCCACAGCGTGACCCGCTCGCGGAGCACGGGCAGATACACGGCCGCGAGGGTGACGATGATCAGCCCCAGCGAGACCATGATCGGGTAGGCGACCGAGACGTTCAGCGCGTCCAGGGCCTTGCGGTAGACCAGCACGTTGGCGGCGAACAGGACGATGCCCAGCAGCGTCGGCCAGTTGAGAAAGTTGATCAGCTTCGCCCAGACGCTCCCGGTCGCCTCGGGGTCCGAGAGCTTCGATCCGACCTTCAGCAGCACGTTGGCCGAGGCGTTGAGCGTCAGTGCGATTCCGAGCAAGACCCAGTGTTTCATTCGCTCTCCAGGGCTTCAGACGTCCAGGACCCGTAGCACGCTCGGCGCCGAGCCGACGCGGATGATCAGGATCGTCAGCAGGATGTACACGATGAGGGTGGCCCACATCGCGCGGTCGCGGAGCAGGACGCGCACGGGGTCCTGCCCGGCGCTGCGGGTGCGGAGATTGAAGCGGAACATCCCGTAGACGACCAGGGGGATGGTCCAGATCATGTGCGCCGAGCCGATCCTGGCGATGGTCCGGGGGGCGACGCAGTAGAGGCTGTAGGTCAGCAGGCCCATCGCGGCGGCGACGGGGAGCATGTGCTGGAGGTTATCGAGGGTGTAGGCCTGGTTCGCCGGGCGGGTCTCGTGGGCGTTGGTCAGCTCCAGCAGCTCGCTGCGGCGCTTGGTCAGAGCGATGAAGAGGCACAGGCTGAAGGTGCAGACCACCAGCCACGGGCTCACCGGCGCGGCGACCGCCGCCGCTCCGGCCATGGCGCGGAGTACGAAACCCAGGGCGACCACCAGCACGTCCACGATGACCTTGTGCTTCAGCCAGAAGGAGTACGCCAGGTTCAGCAGCACGAAGAGCCCGGCGAACAGGGCGGTCCCCAGCCCGGCGAGGGGAAGGGCGGGGTCGTAGAGGATGCCCGAGACGCCCGCGATCAGCGCGCTGCCGGCGGCGAAGAGCAGGGCGGCCTCCGCCGTCGCGGCCGGGGCGGCGAGACGTCCCGAGGCGACCCCGGGGGCAATTTGTTCAGGAGCCATATACCTGGGGGTGCCGAACAGAGCATTTTTGTCTTCCTTTATTGTGTTTTTATTTACTGCTGCAAGTCTGGCAATGCCGAAATCGGTGATTTTCGGAACCATTCCTATACCGAAGAGAATGTTCTCCGGTTTTATATCCCTGTGAACTACCATGATATTATGTGCGGCATCCAGACCGTTCAGGATGACGATCATAATCTTGATTGCAATATTTAACTCAAGGATCTTCTGTTTATTCAACAGATCTGCAAGATTGCCGTCGCCGAGATACTCCATAATGATAGCATCGTATTCTTT
>CAYTQL010000437.1:0-2509 GCA_964439555.1 uncultured Planctomycetaceae bacterium
ACCTGGTGACCGCCAGCCCGAAGCAGCTCACGCAAGTCGAGCAGGAACTCGAACGCGTCGCGCTGCGGGAGCAGGACGCCGAGCCCGCCGACGGCGCCCTGGCGACGCTTACGGTCCACAGCAATGTCCGGGGCGAATCGACGGTCTCGTCCGGGGAGACGATCGAGACCGAATACCACGTCGTCGAAGAGGACGGGGCGGGGGGCGAGGGGGTGTTCGAGTCCGGGGCGACGCCCGCGCCGTCCCGGGAGTTGGCCCGCGTGCAGTGGCTGGGCTCCGACGAGCGAGCCCCGGCCGTCCGGGCTGCTTCGGGACGAGACGAGACGCTGGATGCGGACGAGTCGGACGCCGGGGGCGTCGCCCGGCCGCTGGTGATCACCCTCAACCTCCGCGGCGCCGACGCCGACGACGAACCGACCACGCGCCCGGCCACGGCGCCGACGACCACCCCCCTCGAGGCGGAGGTGATTGATGAGGCCCCCGTCGCCGAGCCGGTCGACTGATCGCCCGTCGCGGCGCATAGGATGGTGCGGACGCCATCAGTGCACAGGAGCCGCCCATGAGCGCCGAAAACGCCCCCGATCCGGAGAACCAGTCCTCTCTTCCCGAGGCCCGCGACTTCACCGAAGCCCCCTGTCTGGACCCGACCTTCTGGGAGAAGCTCTCGCCCGAGCAGCAGGAGGAGATCTGCCGCCGCCTCCTCGGCGACGTCACCCGCGCCCCGCGCAAGTGCATCGACTGCGACAAGCCGCGGTAACCCGTTGAGACGGGACACGCAGCCGCGCCGCGACCTCTGGCAGGTGACACGCGCCCGACTCGTCCCGGTCCGCCGGTCCCTGCGTCTCCGGGTTCACTTCGTACCCTCCCGCCTCCGCCGCTTCACGCCGTCGGGGTGACCTTCCGCGGTTCGTCGTGACGCCACGGGCGGAGGATGCCCTTGGAATCGAGGTAGGCTTCGCAGCGGGTCATCATGCCCGCGTCGTTGCTGTGTCCGTCGAACTGGAGGCTCAGGAAGGGCTTGCCGCTCGCGACGCGGACGAAGTGCTTGATGAAGGAGTCGGGCCCGCACTTGAAGTTGGTGATGTGGATGATGTGCAGGTTCGGCTCGTCGGCGACGATCGTCGCGGCCGCGAGAATCTTGCGCCCGAGGTCCCAGTACATGTTCTCGTTGACGTTGCAGATGTCGACGTCGTCGGTGCGGAGGAAATCCAGCGGGACGCAGTTGACCCCATAGAAGTCGCGCATCTTCCGGGCGACCGAGAGGTTCACGCCGGCGTCGTGGATGTTGTAGGGTCGGCCCACGAGGACGATGCCGGGCTCGCCGGTCTCGCGGAGGCGCGCCATGGCGGCGTCCCCCGCGGTCAGGAGGCTCTGTGCGAACCGTTCCTGCGCGGCGTAGGCGGCGTCGAGGGCGTCCTTCATGCGGCCTTTGGTCACGCCCGGGAGCTGACCGAGTTCCTCGAGCAGCCCGCGGAGGACGACCTTTCGGCCTTCGCGGAAGCGGACCGTGGGCGTGAGGTACAGCCGGCGGTGCTCGGCGAGCCCCGGCGCCCGCCGGGCGACGAAGGGCAGCGTCTGGTGCCAGGGGCAGAGGTAGCTTTCGGTGTTCGTCCAGCGGGTGTCCTGCGAGATGATGTTCGGCAGGAAGACGTAGTCCGGGCCCTTGTCGATGAGGTTCGCCACGTGCCCGTGGGCGACGATGATCGGGAAGCACGGTTCGGCGACCACGTGGTCCATGCCCGCCTGGATGATCTTCTTGTTCGTCTGGTCGCTCAGAACGGTCCGGAATCCGAGGTGGGCGAAGAGCGTCCGCCAGAAGGGCAGTTGGCTCCAGGCGAACATCGCCAGCGGAATGCCCACCACGGGGGCGTCTTCCGCCACGGCCGGGAGGTGCGCGTCATCCAGCAACCGTTCCATGCGGTAGCTGACGAGGTCCTCGATGACCGGCTCCTTGGTCGCCTTGACCTGCTGGCGGAATTTCTCGGAGCACTTGTCGCCCCAGTAGGTCTTCTCGCCCTCGACGGTGAACTGCTGGACCTGGCAGGCGTTGGAGCACCCGTTGCAGGTGAATTCCCGCAGCGTGTAGTCCACCCTGGACAGGTCGTACCCGCGGAATGTGCTCCGCGAGGTCTGCTCGACGTCCGAGAGGTACTCGCCGAGTTCCTGCGACGCCGAGGATCGGCCGGGGGTTTCCGGCGCCTCGCCGGTCGCCTGGGCGCGCATCCGGTCGCGCGCCAGCAGCGCCACCCCGATCGCCCCGATCACGCCGTTGTGCGGCGGGACGATGATCTCCTTGCCCAGCACGGCCGCGAAGGCCGCGGCGGTTGCGTCGTTGTAGGCGGTCCCGCCCTGGAAGAAGATCGTCTGCCCGATCTTCCGCCCGCGGACCACGCGGTTGATATAGTTGTAGACCACCGAGCAGCTCAGCCCCGCCAGCAGGTCCGGTCGGGCGTCGTCCTGCTGCATGTAGCTGTTGACGTCCCGCTCCATGAACACGGTGCACCGCTCG
>CAYTQL010000438.1:0-2501 GCA_964439555.1 uncultured Planctomycetaceae bacterium
GGACGGTTGTAATACAAGGACTGCAGACCGATGACCCGCATGCCGTAATCCTCGAGCGTCGCGACCTTGCGGAAGTCCCGCAGCGTCAGCTCGCGGGTATCGGTCATCTCGGGCGTCGCCCCGGCGAGATGGACCTTCTCGGCGGGGACGTTCCCGGCCTCGACGGCCGCGGTGCGGAGGGGCTCCAGCGTGCGCATCGCGGCCCGGCTGAACGGCGGATCGGTCAGCGTGACGATCAGGCGCATCCACCCGGCGCCCAGGAAGCGGGCGCGAACGCGGTCGCCGGCGAGCTTGCGGACCGTCCAGTTGATCGGCATGGCGGTCTTCGTGCCCAGCGGGCTGCTCAGGGAGCGGACCTGCCCGACGCCCTCGAGCTGCTCGATGCGGTTGGTCAACGCCTCGGCCTGCTCTTCGGCGGACCCGGCGTCCGGGGCGGGGGTCAGCACGGTTACCGGCGTCGCCTCGCCGACCGACCAGTGACGCCGGGCCATTTCCAGCCCGGCCGCGGCGTTCCCCACGCCCCGGCGGGACGTCGGGTCCAACTCGGCGAGCGTGTCGTAGGAGAGCCGGATCAGGAAGGCCTGGCTCACCGGAGCGGCGAGCACCGCCAGCGTGAGGACCAGCACCGCCGCCGGGCGGCGGGTGATCAACCGCGCCACCGCAGGCCAGAGCCGCTTCTGACCCACCGCGCCGCCCTGCGCGGACGGCCAGAAGGTCCGCCGTCCGGCGATCGCCACGGTCGCGGGAATCAGCGTCACCGCCGCCAGCAGGGCGACCACCAGCGCCGCGGCCACCACCGGGCCTGTCGTGCGGAAGAAGCGGTACTCGGCGGCGCTGAGCATCGCCAGCCCGATCGCGTCGGTGCCCGCCCCGGCCGCGATGGCGGGGAAGGTCCGGTTCAGGGCGGCGATGACGCCTCGCTTGCCGCCGCCCGCGTCGAGTTGTTCGCGGTAGCGGCTCATCAGCAGCAGCGAGTAATCCGTCCCCGCCCCGTAGAGCAGGACGAACAGGAAGATGCGCTCGGCCGTGCCGACGTGGACGCCCCATCCGGCGCCGAATTTCAGCAGGTTCAGGACGACCACGGCCGCCAGGGAGATCGCCCCCAGCGGGATCAGCGCCGCGACCGGCGCGCGGTAGACCAGCGCGAGCACGAGGATCACCGCGGTGACGGTGACCAGCATGGTCGTTCGATGAGACCGCACGGCCGCGGCGGTGTAATCGTGTCCGAACCCCGCCGCCCCGGTGACGGCGACGGCGAGTCCGTCGGGGAGCGTCGCCTCGCGGAGCACGGCGCGGATGTTGTCCACGGTGCGCGCCGCCCGGACGCTGATGTAGTGGACGGGCGTGTGGACCATGACCAGGGCGGCGGCGGAGTCGGTCCCGGCGTGGATCAGCGGATTGCCCCCGCGCCCCAGCACGGGGATTGACGTTCCGGCCGGGGTCTCGACGTGATTCCCGGCGAGGTCGGCGGCGGTGACCTCCTCGGCCGTCGGATCGGAGAACCGCTTGGCGACGCGTTCGATCGTCTCGAGGTCGGCGTCGCGGAGCGGTCCGTTGCGGCGTTCGAAGACCACGATGGCGTCGCTGAGTCCGGACGTGTTCGGGAAGGCGTCCCGCAGGCGCCGGGCCGCCTGCATGGAGGGCATCGCGGAGGGGAGAATCGTGCGCGGCTCGGTGCGGGCGGGGTCCACGTCGGGCGAGGTGAGCACGAGGGCGGTCGCCGCCGCCAGCCAGGCGGCGAGAATCCACCATCGTCGGCGAAATGCCCAGGTTCCCGCGTTCATTCCGGTCCAGCGCGTCAGGGAAAAGCCCCGACGGCGCCTCCGCGGGACTGCCGGTAGCTTATCCGGCCGGGGCGTGCTCTTCCACCTGCGCCGTCCGGGCGGAGGCCCCGACCTCGTAGGCGTCGAAGAGCTGCCCCCACGGGCTCTCGGCGAGCCATTGATCGACCACCTTCCGCCCCTTGAGCGGGTACCAGACGCGGTCGTGATAGATGGCCGAGCCGACGATGAAGGCGTAGACGATCGGCGTGTGGAACATCAGCCACTGCAACCAGCGCATGGGCCCGAACCAGAAGAGCTTGCCGACGTTGCTCGCGGCGTTGTCGCCGGTATGGAAGCCCCAGTTCTCCGCGGAAACGTCCACGTCGCCGACGAGTTCGATCTCGTCGATCCGTCCGACGCCCAGGCCCCGTTCGTGGGCGAGGCGGATGAAGGGGTAGTCCATCGGCTCGAAGCCCATCATCTTCGCGGCGACGGCGTCGATGGCGACGCAGTCGGCCCCGGCGAGGAGAATGTCCTTCTGCACGGGGATCATGGTCCGCGGTCCGGGCCCGTTGCCGGCGGTGGTCCCGTCCATCACGGCGAAGAGGCCCGGGTGGATTTCCTTCTGGATCGCCAGCAGGTCCACCAGCGTCTCGTGGATGCGGGAGTGGCAGTAGTGGCGCCGCGTATGCAGCAGCCCGCCGAAGGCGTTCTTCATCGCACCGGTGGTGTTGGTGT
>CAYTQL010000439.1:0-2497 GCA_964439555.1 uncultured Planctomycetaceae bacterium
CGCTCGTTGATCGCGTCGGAGAGGATGGACTTGTTGGAGTACTCGATCTGCCCCCCGGCCGGGAGCCCCCGCGCCAGACGGGTGACCTTGACCCCGAGCGGCTCGAGCAGGCTCGCGGCGTGCAGCGCGGTCCCGTCGCCGGTGACGGTGGGGTTCGTCGCGAGGATCACCTCCCCGACCTCCTCGCCGCGGACCCGTTCGACGAGGGCTTCGAGGGTCAGGTCCTCGGGCTCGATGCCTTCGAGCGGGGCGATGTGCCCCATCAGCACGTGGTAGACGCCCCGGTAGACGCCGGTGGCTTCGAGCGACAGCAGGTCCTTGGGCTGCTCGACGACGCAGATGGTCCGCGAATCCCGCCGGGGGTCGGTGCAGATGTTGCACACCTCCTGGTCGGTCAGGTTGTAGCAGACCTTGCACGGGCGGACCTTGGTCTTCACGTCGCGGATCGCCTCGGCGAGGCTCAGCGCCTCGGCGTCGGACGATTTGAGGATGTGGAACGCCAGCCGCTCGGCCGAGCGGGTCCCGATGCCCGGGAGCGTGCCGAACAGCTCGATGAGGCGCTCGATGGTCTCGGCGTATCGGGTCATGGCGTGGGGTGCGCGGCGCCTTACTCAGAGCCCGAGCCCGGGCGGGAGGGGCAATCCGCCGGTCAGCTCGGACATCGCTTCCTGCGCGGTCTGGGCGGCGTCATCCTGGGCGCTGGAGACCGCCGCGGCGATCAGGTCCTCGAGCATCCCGTAGTCGACGTCCCCGGCCGCGTCGATCTTCTCGCGGTCGAGGCGGATTCGCACGACCTTGAGCTTCCCGTTGACCGTCGCCGAGACCATCCCGTCGCCCGCCTCGGCGGTGTACTCGGCGTTGGCGAGTTTCTCCTGGAGCTCGGGCATCTTCTCCCGAAGCTCCCCGGCCATCTTCATCATCTTGCCCAGGTTTCCGAACATCCTGTCTCCATCGAAAGAGCGGTCGTCGCCGCGGTCACGCGTCGTTCTCTGCGTCCTCGGCGTCGGGGCGCCGAACGTCGTTGTCGTCTGCGGGTTGGAATTCCATGCCCTGCTCGCCGAAGAGCCCGACGACCTGCTTGACCGACTCGTCGGTGCGGACTTTCTGCTTCTCGGCCGAGGAGAGCTGCACGCGCGGCGGCGGCGGCGGCTCGGGCTGCGACGGCTGGTCGGGCTCGGGCGGGCCCTGCCGGTCCATCCGCGCCGACGCGGCGGCGGGACGACCGTTCCCCCCGCCGCAGCGCCCGGGGGCGTCAGCGCCGCTCAGCGGGGGCTTTTTTTTTTCGCCGGGCGCGGCGCTTCGGGGAGCGGCGGCGGCGCTGCGCAGGGCTTCGAGGCGGTCGACGAGGCTGGCGGGATCGATGAATTTCTCCGCCTCGGCGAGCCTCACCACCGCCGCTTCGAGCAGCGCCCTCGAGACGCTCGAGCCCCGCATCCGGTTCGCGGCGCCCTGGAGGACCCCCACCGCCTGCACGAGCGTCGGCGTGGAAAAGCCTTTCGCCAGCTCCCCCACCGCCTTGCGCTGCGTCTCAGGGAGCTCGATCAGTCGGCTCTCCGCCCCGCAGGTCGCGGCGACCATGGCGTTGCGGAACATCTCCGCCAGCGCCCGCGCGACGCTCGGCAGCGCCACCCCGGACGCCAGAACCGCATCCAGCCCGCCCAGCGCCTCGGCCGTATCCTTCCCGGCGATCGCCCGGGCGATCGAGAGCACCCGTTCGTCCGGCGGGGTGCCCAGCACGCGGACGACCTCGGCGTCGCTGACCCGCTCGCCCCCCGCCGCCAGGAGCTGATCGAGCAGGCTCAGCCCGTCGCGCATGGACCCGTCGGCCGAGCGGGCGATGCGGAACAGGGCGTCGGGCTCGGCGTCCACACCTTCCTTCTCGCACAGCGCGGCGAGATGGTCGGCGATCAACTGCGTCGGGATGTTCCGGAAGTCGAACCGCTGGCAGCGCGAGAGGATCGTGGCGGGGAGCTTCTCGGCTTCGGTGGTCGCGAAGATGAACTTCACGTGCTCCGGGGGCTCCTCCAGCGTCTTGAGCAGGGCGTTGAAGGCCTCCTTGGTGAGCATGTGAACTTCGTCGATGTAGTAGATCTTGTAGCGTCCGCGCGCCGGGCGGAAGATCGCGTTGGCGCGGAGTTCGCGGATCTCGTCGATCCCGCGGTTGGACGCCCCGTCGATCTCGACGACGTCGACGTCGTCGCCGCGGGAGATCGCCTCGCAGGCGTCGCAGGCGTTGCACGGCTGGGCGGTCGGCTCCTCGACCGAGAGGCAGTTGAGGGCCTTGGCGAGAATCCGCGCCATGGTGGTCTTGCCCACCCCGCGGGTGCCCTGGAAGAGATAGGCATGGGCGACCCGCCCGTTCTTGATGGCGTTGACCAGCGTCCGGGCGATCGGCTCCTGTCCGACCACCTCCTCGAAGGTCTGCGAGCGGTACTTCCGGGCTAGGACGAGATAACCGGCCATGAGGTCCCATTGAACCCGCCCGGCGGCGGTGAAT
>CAYTQL010000440.1:0-2491 GCA_964439555.1 uncultured Planctomycetaceae bacterium
TGCAGGATCGCCTTACGTCGCTCGCCGAAGGCCGGGGCCTTGACGGCCGCGACGTTCAGCGTTCCGCGGAGCTTGTTGACCACGAGCCCCGCCAGGGCGTCGCCCTCGACGTCTTCGGCGAGAATCAGCAGCGGCTTGCCCGTGCCGAGAACCTTCTCCAGCAGCGGGAGCATGTCCCGGAGATTGGAGACCTTCTTCTCGTGGATGAGGATGTAGGCGTCTTCGAGGACGCACTCCATCGTGTTGGGGTTGGTCAGGAAGTACGCCGAGATGTAGCCCTTGTCGAACTGCATGCCCTCGACGACCTCCAGCTCGGTCTCGATGGACTTGCCTTCCTCGACGGTGATGACCCCGTCGGTCCCGACGGCCTTGAAGGCCTGGGCGATCTTGTCGGCGATCTCGGTGTTCCAGTTGGCGCTGACGGTGGCGACCTTGCGGAGGTCGTCGTTGTTCTTGACCTTGGTCGCCTGCTCGGCGATGGACCCGACGGCGGCGTCGACGGCCATGTCGATCCCGCGCTGCAGCGCCATGGGGTTGACCCCGGCGGCGAGGTGCTTGAGCCCCTCGCGGACGACCGCCTCGGCGAGGACCACCGCGGTGGTGGTCCCGTCGCCGGCGACGTCGGAGGTCTTCGAGGCGACCTGGTTGGCCATTTTGGCGCCCATGTTCTCGAAGGGGTTGGGCAGGTCCACTTCCTTCGAGACGGTCACGCCGTCCTTGGTGACCTTCGGACCGCCGAAGCTCTTCTGGAGCAGCACGTTGCGTCCGGTGGGTCCGAGGGTGACCTTCACCGCGCGGGCGAGCTTGCTGACCCCGTCGAGCATCGCCGTCCGGGCATCCACGTCGTATAGCATCTGCTTTGCAGCCATTTGTGACTCCTTGGGGTTCGTTGCTTCGTTACCTCGCTGCTTCGCCGGGTCCCGTCGCCGCCCCACAGGGCGACGAGCCGACCGGGCAACGAGTCAACGGTCGTTAGTCCACCACGGCCAGGACGTCGGATTCGCGGAGGATGACGTAATCCTCGCCGTCGATCTTGATCTCCGTTCCGGCGTACTTGCCGTAGAAGATTTCGTCGCCCTTCTTGACGCTCATCTCGCCGCGCTCGCCGCTGTCGAGCAGCTTGCCCGGTCCCGTGGCCACGACCTTGCCGCGCTGCGGCTTCTCGCGGGCGGTGTCCGGAAGGACGATCCCGCCGGCGGTGGTTTCCTGGGCCTCGCTCTGCTTCACCAGAATCCGGTCATCAAGTGGCTTCACTGCCATTGCTTGCTTCTCCTTTGGGCTTCGTTCGTTTTCGTATTTCGCAGGACAGGGGTCTTGCCTGCCCCTTCTGGTCTTCGAAGTTCCGCGTCCGTTCCGGCGACCGGCGGGCTGCCTGTCGCAGGACTTACATCATTCCGGGCATTCCGCCCATGCCGCCCATGCCGCCCATGCCACCCATTCCGCCCATGCCGCCGCCGGGGCCGCCGGCGGGCATCGGCTCTTCGTCGGTGGGCAGTTCGCTGACCGCGGCGTCGCAGGTCAGCAGCAGCGCGGCGACGGAGGCGGCGTTCTGGAGCGCGGTGCGGGTGACCTTGGCCGGGTCGAGAATGCCCGCAGCGACCATGTCGTCCTCGTAGTCCATCGAGTCGGCGTTGAACCCGAAGTTGCCCTCGCCGGCCTCGACTTTCTTGAGGACCACGGCGGGCAGCTCGCCGGCGTTTTCGACGATCATCTTGAGCGGCTCGGCCACGGCGTTGAAGAGGATCCGCGCGCCGGTGGTCTCGTCGCCGCGGGTGCGGAGCTTGTCGATCGCCTTGCGGGCGCGGACCAGCGCCACGCCGCCGCCGGGCAGGACGCCTTCCTCGACGGCCGCCCGGGTCGCGTGCAGGGCGTCCTCGACGAGCGCCTTGCGGGCCTTCATCTCGCTCTCGGTGGCGGCGCCGACGTTGATCTGGGCGACGCCCCCGGCGAGCTTGGCGAGGCGCTCCTGGAGCTTCTCGCGGTCGTAATCGCTGGTGGTGGTTTCGATGTCGCGGCGGATCTGCCCGATGCGGGCCTGGATGTCCTCGGTGCTCCCGGCGCCCTCGACGATCGTGGTGTTGTCGTTGTCGACGGTGATCCGCTTGGCGGTGCCCAAATCGGCGATCCCGACGGTTTCGAGATCGATCCCGAGGTCCTTCGAGAAGTACTTGCCGTCGGTGAGGATGGCGATGTCCTGGAGCATGGCCTTGCGGCGGTCGCCGTAGCCCGGCGCCTTGACGGCGCAGACGTCCAGGATGCCGCGGAGCTTGTTGACCACGAGGGTCGCCAGCGCCTCGCCTTCGACATCTTCGGCGATGATCAGCAGCGGGCGCTTGGTCTGGGAGACCTTCTCGAGCAGGGGCACGAGCTTGCCGACGTTGGAGATCTTCTCCTCGTGGATCAGCACGAGGGGCTTCTCCAAGGAGGCGACCATGTTCTCCTGGTCGGTCACGAAGTGCGGGCTGAGGTAGCCTTTGTCGAACTGCATGCC
>CAYTQL010000441.1:0-2488 GCA_964439555.1 uncultured Planctomycetaceae bacterium
GAAGGACGGCAAGTGGGTCAAGGCCCCGGCGCCCGAGGACGGCGCCGTCGGCGGAGAGATCGAGCTGATCCGCGAACTCATCGACGAGGGAAGCCCGCGCAAGGCGCGGAAGCTCTGCGAGAAGTTCATCGAACGTCGTCCGGGCGAGCCGTCCTGCGAGGAGGCGATGCTCCTGGCCGGTGAGGCGGAGATGGACCGCGACCGCTACTACCAGGCGTACGAGTGGTTCGAGCGACAACTGGCGAACTATCCCAACGGACAGTACCACCGCCGCGCCCTGAACCGCGAGTACGCCATCGCCGAGGCCTTCCTCGAGGGCAAGCCACGGATCGCCCTGGGCTTCATCCGCCTGCCCGCACAGCAGGAGGGTCTGATGATCCTCGAGCGCATCGTGGAGCACGCCCCGGCGAGCGAACTGGCGGAAAAGGCCCTGCTCCGGACCGCCGAATACCACGTGGACCGCAAGGAATGGGCCGAGGCGCTGGACGCCTACGACCGCTTCCTCGAGCTGTTCCCCAAGAGCGAACGGGCCCCCGAGGCCGCCTTCAGGGCCGCCCGGGCCATGCTCGGCAGCTACAAGGGCCCCGAGCATGATGCGACCCCGCTGGCCGAAGCGCAGAGCCGCTTCGAGGTCGTCCAGCGCGAGTACCCCGAGCTGGCTGCCCGCCAGGACGTGGCGCGGACGCTGGAGACCATCCGCGCGCTGCGGGCCCAGAAGGACTACACCACCGCCGAGTTCTACCAGCGCGTCGGACGCGACGGGGCGGCGAAGTTCTACTACCGCCGCGTCCGCCAGCAGTACCCGGCCACCGACTACGCCGAGAAGGCCCGCGAGCGGCTCGAGAAGCTCGGCGGGGAGGACGAGGAATGAACCGTCTGCTCCAGTGCCTGCTGATCGCGCCCGTCGCGGTCGCCGCGGTTCTCGCGGCCGGGTGCTCCGACGACCCCGCCGCGGGGTACACCACCCGGAGCCTCTACCACACGAACGTCGATTCGGTGGCGGTGGAGATGTTCGAGACCGGGCGCGGCGTCTACCGCCGGCACCTCGAGGACCGGCTGACCAAGGCGGTGGTCAAGCGCATCCAGTACGACACGCGGTACAAGATCACCGACAAGGCCGAGGCGGACACGCTGCTGACCGGGACCATCGACGTGGTCGAGCAGGCGGTGATCCACTCGAACCCCCGCGACGCGCGGACGCGCGAGCAGGAACTGGCGTTCGCGGTCTCGCTGACCTGGACGGACCTGCGCAGCGGGCAGCAGTTGGCGAAGGTCCACAACCTGCGTGCCTCGGTGAGCTACCTGCCCGCCCGCCCGTTCAAGGAGGATTTCTTCGTCGGCTCGGAAGATGAGATCAACCGACTGGCCCGGCGGATCGTAGAACAGATGGAGCGGGACTGGTAAGTCCGCGCCGCCGGGCGCTCCGGCGGGAGGGGAACCTGACCGTCGTTCCGCTTGTTTGTCCGAGAAAAGAGAACCCTCCGCGCGTCGGCGCGCCGAGCGCGACCGAAGTTTCGACCGCGGTCCGGCGATGCACCTTGAGCCGGACGTTGCATCGCCGCAGGGGCCGGCTCCCCCGGAGCAGCGCCGGCGTCGGGCGGCTCCGGGGCAAAGTCCGCCGGAGAACAGCCTCCCGGGTCGCTGTGGCCGTGCGGTGAGGGTTTTGACGCTAGAATGTGACAGAGTCCGGGCCGGACCCCTCAGGCCCGCAGACGGGAAGTGCGAATGAATAATCAGCAACCCAACCGCCCCAATCGCCCGCAGGGCCCGAACCAGCAGATGCCCAACCGCTTCGGGCGCTCGATGATGGGCTGGGTGGTCGTTATCGCCCTGGTGCTCCTGTTCGCCACGCTGCTCCAGAGTCCCTTCGACGACCGCGACGAGATCAGCGCCAACCAGTTCTGGACCTACCTCGAGAACGGCTACGTCGTCGGGCAGATCACGGTCAAGGAGAAGGAGATCCAGGGCGAGCTGGCCGAGGACACCCCGGGGCTGGAGAAGGCCCAGTCCCGCAAGTTCACCGTCCCCTACGCCTACGCCGCCCACGACAACTTCGAGGAGCGGCTCATGGCCGCCCTGGCCAGGCACCCCGGCAAGGCGGAGGTGCACTACGAGCTCAGCGGCATCTGGTCGGGCATGCTCCCGCACCTGATCCTCATCGCGGTGATGTTCCTGGCGGTCTACTTCCTGTTGTTCCGGCGTCTCGGCTCGGCCGCGGGGGGCGGAGGTTTCCTGGGCAGCTTCGGGCGGAGCCGCCACCGGGTGCTCACCAAGGAGCACACGAAGGTGACCTTCACCGACGTCGCGGGCATCGACGACGCGAAGGAGGAGGTCCAGGAGCTCATCGAGTTCCTCAAGAACCCGCGGAAGTTCCAGCGGCTCGGCGGGCGGGTCCCGCGCGGGGTGCTGCTGGTCGGCGAGCCGGGCTGCGGCAAGACGCTGCTGGCCAAGGCGATCGCCGGCGAGGCGGACGTGCCGTTCTTCAGCA
>CAYTQL010000442.1:0-2478 GCA_964439555.1 uncultured Planctomycetaceae bacterium
TCACCGGCGACGGCTGCCGGATCGACGACGACGGCGACTACTGGCTCATGGGCCGGATCGACGACGTCGTCAACGTCTCCGGGCACCGCATCGGGACCGCCGAGGTCGAAAGCGCCCTGGTCAGCCACGCCAAGGTCGCCGAGGCCGCCGTCGCCCCGATGCCCCACGAAATCAAGGGGCAGGGCCTCTACGCCTACGTGACGCTCAAGGACGGCGTGGACGCCACCGAGGACCTCAAGAAGGAACTGGTCACCCACGTCCGCAAGGAGATCGGCCCGATCGCCTCGCCGGACAAGGTCCAGTTCGCCCCCGCGCTGCCCAAGACCCGCTCGGGCAAGATCATGCGGCGCATCCTCCGCAAGATCGCCGAGGGCGTCACCGACCGCTCCACCCTGGGCGATACCTCGACGCTCGCCGACCCGAGCATCGTCGACGCCCTGATCAAGGGACGGCAGGACTGAACGACAACGACCTCGACCCCGGAGACACAGAGGACGCAGAGAAAAGCAGGCGTCGCCGGATCGCCCTGCGTCTTTCGCTGCGAACTCTGTGCCTCTCCGGTGAGTTTCTTCTGTTCGACAGCCCCGGCCGGTGGGTCGGGGCTTGTCACATGGCGAAGGCACAACCGGACAACGACTGACCGAAACGCAGAGCCCGTCGGGGCCCCCGCCGCCGGGCGGGCGTCGCTTCGCGGTCTCTGCAGCGGGTCGAGCGTTGCCCTCCACGGGAGATGACATGAGCGAAAACGGCAAGATCATGAACCGGAACCTGGTGGTCGTCGGGGCGATCCTCATCCAGCTCTGCCTCGGCGCCATCTACGCTTGGAGCGTCTTCACCCCCGCCCTCAAGGCGACGAGCCCGGGCGAGGTCGCCGGCGTCTACGGACCGGCGCAGCTCGAGATGAGCATCGAGAAGTACCAGGAGATGACCGCCGAGCTGGCCGGGCCCCGCCGCGACCTCAAGGAGGTCTCCGCCAAGCTCAAGGGCGCCACCGAAGCCGCCGAAAAGGACGCCCTCACCTCCGAGAAGGAAGACCTCGAGACTCAGGTCAACGAGATCGTCGGCCGGTACGTCTCGGCGGAAAAGCTCGACGAGTTGGGCTACGGATTCTCCAACGCCCAGACGCAGGCGATTTTCTCGGCCGGGCTGGCCGCCTTTGCAGTGATCATGGTGCTCGCCGGGCGGATGATGCCCAAGACCGGGCCGCAGAAGCTCGCCATCGGCGGCGGCGCGGTCCTCGGGATCGGGTATCTCCTGGCCGGGCTGATCGGCGGCAAGAGCTTCTGGATGCTGTTCATTCTCATCGGACTCGTCGGCGGCGCGGGGATCGGGCTGGGGTACGTGGTGCCCATCGCCGTGGGCATGAAGTGGTTCCCGGACAAGAAGGGCATGGTCGCCGGGCTGGCGGTGGCGGGCTTCGGCTTCGGCGCCCTGCTGTGGGTCAAGCTCGCGGGCGCCTGGGGCGGGCTGATCGCAATGCTCGGGCTGGGAAGCACCTTCGCGATCTACGGGGTGGTCTTCTTCCTGCTCTGTGCGATCGGGGCGATCTGGATGAAAAACCCGCCGGAAGGCTGGCTGCCCGACGGATACGAGCCGCCCTCCGCCGGCGCGGGCGGAACCCCCGCGGCCGGGACGGTGGATTTCACCTCCGGGGAGATGCTCGCCCGCCCGCAGTTCTACATGATTTTCTTCTGCTTCATGGTCGGCGCGGGCGCCGGGCTGATGAGCATCGGGCTGATGAAGGCCTTCCCCATGAAGGCGATGATGGCCGAAGGGCTCGACTGGCAAGCCGCCTCCGCCGCCGCGGGCACCGCGATGGCGGTGTTCTTCTCGCTCGCCAACGGCATCGGGCGGATCGTCTGGGGCGCCTTGAGCGACAAGCTCGGACGCAAGACCAGCATCTTCGTGATGCTCGCGACCCAGGGCGTGCTGGTGATCCTCTTCCAGTGGATGGCCTCCGAACCGGCGCTGCTCTACCTCGGCGCGGCGCTGATCGGGTTCAATTTCGGAGGCAACTTCGCTCTCTTCCCGTCGATCACGGCCGATACGTTCGGGACCAAGTACGTCGGGCAGAATTACGGGTGGGTGTTCCTCAGCTACGGCGTGGGCGGCATCTTCGGGCCCATGCTCGGCGGCGCCCTGGGCGACATGGGCAACTTCCCGCTGGCGTTCACCCTCTCCGGAGCGGCGGTGCTGCTCGGGGCTTTGGTGATCCTCGGGGTGCGGCATCCGCACAAGGCGGTCCAGCCGACCGCCGAGCCCAGCGCCCCGGCCGAGCCGGCCGTCGCCGTCGAGGGCGAGGCCGAAGCCGGTCCCGCCGGTCCGGAAACCGAAAGCGAGAAACCCGAGTAACCCGCGGCACGCGGCAACCGAACAGGCAGGCGGTTTCTTCCACCCCGGAGAAGCCGCCTGCCTTCTTTTTTTGATCCGGGGCCCGGGGGTGCTGACGCGCCCCGGGCGCCCCTTCGCCCCGTCGGG
>CAYTQL010000443.1:0-2449 GCA_964439555.1 uncultured Planctomycetaceae bacterium
CGAGCGCTACTCCCACGTGATGCACATCGTCTCGAACGTCACCGGGAAGCGCGCCGAGGGGTGCACCGCCTTCGACGCCCTGCGAACCTCGCTGCCGGTGGGCACGGTCAGCGGGGCGCCGAAAATCCGCGCGATGGAGATCATCGACGAGTTCGAGCCCACCCGCCGGGGCCCGTACGCAGGGGCGGTCGGCTACGTGGACTTCTCCGGGAACATGGACACCTGCATCGCCCTGCGGACGATGGTCTTCTGCGACGGGCAGGTGCACATCCAGGCCGGCGGCGGCGTGGTGGCCGACTCGGTCCCGGAGACGGAATACCAGGAGACGCTGAACAAGGCCAAGGCCCTCATCCGGGCAATCGAGGTCGCCGAGGCCGGCTTCGGGGACTGAACCGGCGAGTCCGTGCGGATTTCGGACCGCCGAGCCCGGTGTAGCATGCTCGGTCCGGATGCCCGTGCCACGCATGGGCGAACCGCCCAAGCCGCAGAGCGAATGCGCCCGTCGGATTGCTTTTGCGCGACTGCACTTGACGCGCCGAGACGCCGATTGTAGAGTCGTACCGTCAGATCACTGGCCCGTAGTGTAATGGCAGCACGAGTGGTTCTGGCCCACTTAGTCGGGGTTCGAGTCCCTGCGGGCCAGGTGGGCAACCGGCCCCGTCGCCAAAGCGGCGGGGCCGGTGTTATGCGCCCGGCGTCATCGGCCCGTTTGCCGAAGCATGCATTTCGACGCTCCCCTGCAACCGCATCGCACCCTGCGCCGGGACTCAGGGCTCGAAGTACACTCCGCCGCGATGAAGGGTCGTTCGCAGGTCGCCGTAGTCCAGCTCGCGCGTGGAGCAGTTCTTCCGGGCGCACAGTGCCGCGGCCGTGCCGACGGCTTGGCCTTGCGCCATGCAGCTTACGGTGTTTCGCGTGGACATGTGCGCATCGTGGTCCGCCGTGATCAGCATCCCCGCGACGAGCAGATTCCCGACGCCCCGCGGACGCAGGGCCCGGTACGGGACGCCGTAGGTCCCGCCGTCGGCGATCTGAAGCCGCGGGGCCGAGTCATGGAAGCCGTAGACGAACACCTCGTCCTCGAAGTGTCGCGCCTGGAGCACGTCATCGAGCGAAATGTCGTAATCGCAGACGATCCGCCGCCCGCGACGGATGCACAGCGACGGGCTCGTCCGGGCGATGAACGCCCCCTCGCAACCCGGGACGCAGCGCCGGAACAGATCCACCGCCCTGCCCTGCCGGCGGCGCAGCTCCAACTCCGCAGCCGCCACGGCGTCCCGGTCGGTCGGGCTGACGGGCATCCTGTAGTTCAGCTTGACGAACATGAAGTAATCGTCGCGGACGGTGGTGACCACCAGCGCCATGCCGATCTCGCGCGCCTCGTCGGCGAACGCCTCGGGCAGGCGGTCGGGGCGTCCGTCGAGGCGGACCAGCCGCCCGGCCTGCCCGTCGCGGACGCCGAGGCTTCGCTGACTCAGGGCGTCGTGGTCGGCGAGGAACCGCTCGTAGCCCTCCATGCTCACGTTGCCCAGCGACATGCTGTTGGCGACCGGGTAGTCGTTCGGCTCGTCGTACTCGCACCCCGACCCCGCGGCCAGGTCGCCGTAGCCCGTGCAGTCGACGAAGCACCTGCCGCGCAGCAGCGCCCGCCCGCTGCGGGACTGAACCACGGCGCCGACGACGCGATCGCCCTCGCAGACCACGTCGGCAAGGAAGGTGTTCAGCAGCACGTCCACCCCCGCCTCGGCGAGCATCTCGTGGGCGGCGAGCTTGTAGAGCTCGGTGTCGATGGCGGTGCAGACGCTGTCGTAGTCGAACCCGTGGGTCATCTCCGCGTGCCCGGAGCAGGCCCCATGGGCACTCAGCCGGTCGATCAGCTCCTGCGGGAGCCCCCGGACCACCTGCCGCTTCCGGACGCCGGGGAATGCCTTCCAGAGGTTGTAGAAGCTGTGCAGCGCGGTTCCGCCCTCCACGGCCACGCCGCCGAGGTAGCCCTTGGTCTCCACCAGCGCGGTTCGGGCGCCGCCGCGCGCGGCGGCCAGCGCGGCGATCACCCCGGCCGTGCCGCCTCCGGCAATGACGACGTCGAAGGTGCGTTCACGGTCGAATTCGGACATGGAGCAACCCCTCAAGCACGGAGCACGGAAACCGACGGATGAGCGAGGCACGAAGCGCGAAACCCGAGCCGGCCGGCCCGGACCGTTTCGTTATTCGAGATCGGAATTCTCAACTTCGTCGCGCAGCGACAAGACCTCCTCGCCTTTCAGCGCGCGGAGGAACTGGGACTGGGCGACGGCGTGGTCTTCCCAGGCGGCGCCGAGGCGGGCGAGGAACTTCTGGTCCGGCACGACGTAGAGGGCCCGCTGGAGGGCGTCGGCGACAGTGCACCCGCCCTTGAGGTGCCCGAGGAAGCGGCGGAACTGCGGGCGGCTGAGGCGCGAGTGCAGGA
>CAYTQL010000444.1:0-2427 GCA_964439555.1 uncultured Planctomycetaceae bacterium
GTATCTGCGCGTCCGCTCGCTGCCCGAGGACCTCCAGGACGCCGCCCTCACCGAGTACGCCACGCGCCTGAAGATCCTCCGCCTGTTGGGCACGTACCGCCGGACGGAGGATTCCGCCAAGCGCGAGGAGCTTCGCGAGCAGTTGATCGCCGCGGCCAGGACGCAGTTCGAGGCCGAGCAGAAGCTCCGAACCTACCGCCTGAACCAGCTCGAGAAGCGCCTCAAGGAATTGCGCGAAGACCTCAAGCAGCGGCGGGAGAACAAAGACGAGTTGATCGAGAAGCGCGTCGCCCGGTTCCTCTCGGCCACGACCCGTCCCGCGCGGGAAGGCAAACATCCCGGCCGGTTCCATCGCCGCGAGACGGAGTGAGGAAACGGCGCGCTGAGCCGTCTCTCGCGCGAGCCGCCCTCAGCGCCGCGGCGACCTCGCCCGAGGGCCTTTACGCCTCCGCCTCGGCCATGATGTCATCGGAGACGTCGAAGTTGACGTAGATGTTCTGCACGTCGTCGTGGTCTTCGAGGGCGTCCATGAGGTGGATCGCCTTGCGGGCCTCGTCGCCCTCGAGCTCCATGCGGTTGGCCGGAACCATGCCCAGCTCGGCCGAGACGGTCTCGATTTCGCGCGCGGTGAGGGCTTCCTTGACGTCGCTGAAGACCGATGGGGCGCAGGTGATCTCAAAGAGGTCCCCGTCGGCGACGACGTCGTCGGCCCCGGCGTCCAGGGCGATCTCCATCAGCGTATCCTCGTCGGCCTTCTCGGCCGAGACCACGAAGGTGCCCTTCTGCTCGAACATCCAGGCGACGCAGTTGGAGGAGCCGAGCTGTCCGCCGACTTTCTCGAAGATCTTCCGCATCTCCGGGGCGGTCCGGTTGCGGTTGTCGGTGAGGCAGTCGACCATGAAGGCGACCCCGCCGGGCCCGTAGCCCTCGTAGATCACCTGCTCGTAGTTCTCCCCCGCCAGTTCGCCGGCGCCCTTCTTGATCGCCTTGGCGATCGTGTCCTTGGGCATGTTGGCGTCCTTGCCCTCGTCGATCGCGTAGCGGAGGTTGAGGTTCTCGTCGGGGTTCCCGCCCCCGGCGCGGGCGGCGATGATGATCTTGCGGGCGATCTTCGACCAGACCTTGCCCCGCTTGGCGTCGTTGGCGGCCTTGGCGCGCTTGATCCGTGCCCAGTGCGAATGTCCTGCCATCGGATGAATCTCCAGGTTGATCGATAAAGAAACCGTGCGGAACGGGGACGTCCGAACGCCACGGCTGCGCCGCGCCGGTCGGTCCGGCCCGTCCCGTCGGCGGGATGCTCGGATACGCATTATCGCCGAAGGACCCCGATGCGCAAAGACGAGTTTCCACGAGAGCGACCCGGTTGCTCGTCCGGAGCCGGGCCGCCGCTTCCGTTGAACGCCGGGCGCTTCGACTACCGCAGTGGCGCCAGCAGCGTCTGGACGAACTCGCCGACGGCCCGGACGCGATCGGCCAGCGGATCGTCGAGGTGAGCCGTGATCCGCTTGACGATCGCCGAACCGACGATGGCGCCGTCGGCGGCTTCGCACGCGGCCGCGACCATCTCCGGCGTGGAGATGCCGAAGCCGATGCACATCGGCGTCTCGGTGTGCGTCCGCAGCGCGAAGACCGCCTCGAAGGTCTCGCGGGGCAGGGAGGTCCGCTCGCCGGTGATCCCCGCGACGGACATGAAGTAGATGAACCCGCTGGAATGGTGGGCGATCTCGATGCGCCGGGCCTGCGGGGTCGTGGGGGAGATCAGCATTACGTTGCACAGGTTTCGCTCGTTGCACGCCCTGGCCAGCCCGGCCGCTTCCTCCAGCGGCAGGTCGGGGACGATCAGCCCGTCGAACCCGGCCGCCTTCGCCGCGTCGAGGTAGTCGGCGAGTTTGTGGCGGAAGACGATCGAGTAGCTCACCATCGCCAGCAGGGCCATCTCCCCGCCGGCGTCCCGGTAGCCCCGGACGGCGTCGAAGATCTTCGCGCTGGTGACGCCGCCGCCGAGGGCGGCGGTGTAGGACGCCTGGATCGTCGGCCCGTCGGCGATCGGGTCGGAGAAGGGGATGCCCAACTCGCAGATTCGCGCCCCGCGGGCCTCGAAGTCCTTCAGCAGCGGCGCGGTGGTCTCGATGTCCGGGTATCCGCCCGTGATGAACGGAACCAGCGTATGCCCCCCGGCCGCACGGAGCTCGGCGAAAAGGGCGTCGATTCGGTTCGGCATGTCGCTCACTTTCGGCTCTCGAGAATCCGCTGAATCTCGTTGCAGTCCTTGTCGCCGCGTCCGGAGAGATTGACCAGCACGGCGCGGTTCGTGTCCATCGTCGGCGCCAGGCGCAGCGCCTCGGCGACGGCGTGGGCGCTTTCCAGGGCGGGGATGATCCCCTCGGCGCGGGAGAGGGTGGACAGTGCGTCGATCGCCTCCGCGTC
>CAYTQL010000445.1:0-2427 GCA_964439555.1 uncultured Planctomycetaceae bacterium
GGGGCTTCTTTCATTCACGGCCGCCTCAGTTGGGCTTCTCTTCGAGGTCGACCTGGTGCTTCTCGGCGAGGGCGGCGGCCTTTTCGCGGATCTCGCGGCGGCGGTGGCGGGCCGCCCAGCGGAGGGCTTCCCAGAGCTCCTTGAACTGCTCGGGTTTGGTCTTGTCCACGTGCTCGGCAAGGACCTCCGCGTAGCGGTACCCGCTGAGCCCGCTGTAATGGCGGTTGCGGATGCGGCGTCCCCGGTCCCGCCAGACGTCGCACGCCTCGCGCCACTTGCCCATCTTCGCGAGGCATTCGCCGATGTAGTACGGCGCCTCGCGTATGCCGGACCGGGCGAAGTGCTCTTTCGCCTCGGCCCATCGCTGCTGCTCGTAGAGCCACCGCGCCGCCCGCTCGGCCGCCCGGCGGATGCGCTCGGGCTTGTCCTTACCCCGCTCGACGACTTCCATGTAGTGCTTCGTGGCCTTCGCGTCGTCCTTGTCGTACCAGAACTGCCCGTACTTCCACGGCGAGGCGTCGAAGCGCTCGAGCACGCCGAGGAGCTTGTCCACGTCGTCGGTGTGCTCACGGAGTCCGTTGACGTACACCTCGGCCGTGGCGGCGTCCTTCGGGTGCGCGTCGAACCAGGCGAAGAAGACCTTGTCGAAGGCGGCCTCGTCCACCGCCCCGTCGAGCACGTACCCGCCGTAGGCGTAGAGCGCCACGCGGTCGTCGGGGTGCTCGGCCATCCAGTCGGTCATCATCGTCCCGGCCTTGTCCGCCCACCCGAGGTTCGTGCAGGTGCGGACGAGGTCGAAGTAGAGATTGCGGTAGACCTTCGGGGCGGAGTCCTCGAAGGCGGACGCCCGGCGATGGGCGTCGGCGAGGCGGGGCTTGACCTTCTCCTTGAAGCGCGCGAGCCGCTCGGGGTGCTGGGCCCACCGGTCGGCGTCGTAGTTGATCGTCCGCAGCAGGATGCGCAGAAACTCCGCCTCCGCCTCGGCCTGGGGGTGCTTGAGCCCGAGAACCCAGCGGGCGCCCTTCCAGTCGCGCTGCAATTCGTAGAAGTCGTAGAGCTGGCGGAACTCGGGTTTCGAGGGGTCGCTCTTGACGATGGCGACCATGAGCTCGTGCCACCGCTTCTGGTGGGCGTCGTTGTAGCGGCGGGTCTGGTCGTAGTGGCGCTTCAGCCACGTCCGCGCCTCGTAGAGCATGCGCTCGTTCCAGAAGTCCTCCCCGGCCGCCTCGAGGAACGCCTCGAAGCTCTTGCGTGCGCCGAGTTCCTTCTCCAGTTCCCGCAGGGCGATCGCGCGGAAGTAATGCCCGAGCATCGCGTCCTTCGGGTGCTTCTCGACGACCGCCTCCAGCGCGACGTAGGCGTCGCGGTAGTTGCGGGCCCGGATTTCGCAGACCCCCAACATCAGCAAAGCGTACCCGGCCGCGGGATCGTCGGGGTGGGCCTTGGCGAAGGCTTCGTAGTGCTTGCCCGCCTCGGCGTACTTGCGGCGGCGGAAGAGCCCGTCGCCCTTGAAGATGTGCTCCTGCCCCCCCGCCTCGACCAGCCGCTCGAAGCGCTGCTCGCCCAGCCGCCCGACGCAGGTGATCGACTTGTCCTCCGGGTAGTCCCTGCGCTTCGCCAGCAGCGGCGAGCCGACAACGGCCGTCGTCAGCAGAACCAATGCGATGCGAACCCAACGTGCCTGAAGCGATACGGTCACGGCGTCTCCATCTTCTTAGCGGAAGCTCGGTTGCGGCGCGGTCTTCTCTCCGGGATTCAACCCGCCCGGGGGCGTAGCGAACTGCGAATTCCGCACCGCGGGCTGCCGGGCTCGCCCTCGCGCGCCGCGGTGCAACGACAGCGCAGAGGCGAAACCGCCCGTCCGCGATGCTACGGCTTCTCCAGCACCACCTTCTCGCCGTCGAAGCTCACTTTCCGTTTGCCGATGACCACCTCGGTCTCCAGTCCCTCGCCCTTGACGGCGATCCGCGGGGCCATGCCGCGCTGGATGGTGAGGATGACGAAGAACTCCCCCCCGCCGACCGCCTCGATGCCGCGGGTGATCCGCACGTTCCGCGGGTGGACGAAGACGCCCTTGAGGTACGCCCGCGGGCCCACCACGCCGGAGACGAAGGCGTTCCCGCGGAACCGGGCGTTGTCGAGCTTCATCTTCCAGGTCTTGGGCCCTGGCGCGTCGACCTTGTCGACGATCACGAACATCGCCGGGGCGCCGCAGAGCCCGGTGAAATCGGCCGCGAAGCTGCGCACGCCGCGGACGCCCTTGTCGAGGAAGTCGGTGGACGCCTCGGCCAGTCGGATGATCGCGTGGCCGTGCTCGTCGGCCTCCTTGCGGCGCTGGCGGCGTCGTTTGCGGAGATCGCGACGGCGCTGGCGGCGGGTCTTGATCGACGTATCCCGCGGAATCTCCTCGTAGTACATCGGGTCCAG
>CAYTQL010000446.1:0-2002 GCA_964439555.1 uncultured Planctomycetaceae bacterium
CGAGACGTGGAAGCCCAAGCCCGGCGCCCCCCGCGAGTGGTGCAAGCTCGCCCGCGACGCCGGCATGAAGTACGTGGTCCTCACCACCAAGCACCACGAGGGCTTCTGCCTCTGGGACACCGAACAGACGGACTACAACGCGGTGCAGCACGGGTCCGGACGGGACCTCGTGGCCGAGTACGTGGACGCCTGCCGCGAGTTCGACCTCGGCGTGGGCTTCTACTACTCGCTGATGGACTGGCATCACCCCGACGGCGGGCGGTGCGCCCGCAGCGAGCCGGCCCGGCGGCGATTCGTGGACTACACCCACGCCCTGGTCCGCGAGTTGATGAGCAATTACGGCAAGATCGACATCCTCTGGTACGACGTCTCCCAGCCCCTCCCGACGCCCGAGGCATGGGAGTCGGCGAAGATGAACGCCATGGTCCGCGAGCTCCAGCCGGATATCATCATCAACAACCGCTCCAAGCTGCCCGAGGACTTCGGCACCCCCGAGGAGCGCATCCAGGCGGCCGAGAAGGGCCGGAGCTGGGAAGCCTGCATGACCTTCAACGGCTCCTGGGGCTACTTCCCCTATGCCCCGGAGGACGACTGGCACAGCGCCCGCGACGTGGTCAAGATGCTTCAGAACGTCACCGCCGGGGCGGGAAACCTGCTGCTGAACATCGGGCCTAAACCGGACGGCTCGGTCCCCGACGAGGCGGTCCCGCGGCTGGAAACGGTGGGCAAGTGGCTCAAGAAGTACGGCGAGGCGGTCTACGGACAGGTCACCCGCTCCGACTTCCACAACATGAAGATCGCCCAGGCCACTCAGAAGGGCAAGGTGGTCTACCTCTGGGTCAAGGCCTGGCCGGATACGGGCGAGATCACCATCGGGCGCGTCCGACGCGGCAAGCTCCAGCGGGCGAGCTTCCTGCACAACGGCAAGGAGATCGACTTCGACCAGCCTGACCGGCGGATCATCCTCAAGGGCCTGCCCAAGCGCAACCCCGACCGCCAGGTCGATCTCGGCGTGATCAAGCTCGAGTTCGACCGTAAACCGAAGCGCCACTGGGGCGCCATGTACGAAAAGCCGTAGCAACCGATCGACGGCAGAGGCGCCGGGAGCACAGAGGCAGCGAAAGCAGAGCCCGGCGGCAGCGCCCTCTGTGCTGTCCGTGCCTCCGGGGACACGCGCCGTTGCCGCTCGTTCGAAGGACCGATCCGCATGAAACTTCGTGCCGATGAAATCGTCAGCGTGATCCGCGAGGAGATCGCCGGGTACCAGCGCGAGCTGGACGTCGCCCAGGTCGGGCGCGTCCTGGAGGTCGGCGACGGGATCGCCCAGATTTTCGGGCTCTCCGACGCCATGGCCGGAGAGATGCTCCGCTTCGAGGGCGGGCAGATCGGGCAGGTCTTCAACCTCGAGGACGGCTCGATCGGGGCCGTCATCTACGGCTCGTGCGAGAACGTCCGCGCCGGTGACTCCGTCCGCGGCACCGGGCGCCTGCTGGACGTACCGGTCGGGCGGGCGATGCTCGCCCGCGTGGTCGATCCCCTCGGACACCCGCTCGACGGCGGCGGCGAGATCCGCTCCGACCAGACCCGCCCGCTGGAGACCCCCGCGCCCGGCATCGCCCAGCGGCAGCCCGTCGACGAACCGCTGCTCACCGGCGTCAAGGCCGTCGACGCCATGACGCCGATCGGCCGCGGGCAGCGGGAGCTGATCATCGGCGACCGCAAGACCGGCAAGACCGCCATCGCCATCGACGCCATCATCAACCAGCGCGACAGCGACGTCGTCTGCGTCTACGTGGCCGTGGGGCAGAGAGAATCCACCGTCGCGGCCGTGGTGGATACGCTCACCGAACAGGTCTCGATGGACCACACGATCGTCGTCTCCGCCGCGAGCTCCGACCCGGCGCCGCTCCAGTACATCGCCCCCTACGCCGGATGCACCATCGCCGAGCACTTCATGGAGCAGGGCAAGCCCACGCTGGTGGTTTACGACGATCTCAGCAAG
>CAYTQL010000446.1:2012-2425 GCA_964439555.1 uncultured Planctomycetaceae bacterium
GCGGCCGCGTATCGGCAAATCTCGCTGCTCCTGCGCCGCCCCCCCGGGCGCGAGGCGTACCCGGGCGACATTTTCTACCTCCACTCCCGCCTGCTGGAGCGCGCGTGCAAGCTCGCCGAACAGTGGGTGATCGCCCCGGCCGAGACGCCCGCCGACGCCGAGGTCGAGGGCGTTGACGGGAAGGTCTACACCGGCCCGCTGGAGCGCGAGGCGGCCGAGGAGGCCCTCAAGGCCCGCGACGACGCCGGGTCGCTCACGCTCCACCGCCTCCCGACCAGCGGGGGCTCGATGACCGCGCTGCCGATCTGCGAGACGCAGGAAGGCGAGGTCTCCGCGTACATTCCGACGAACCTGATCGGCATCACCGACGGGCAGATCTACCTCGAGCCCAGCCTCTTCTTCGCCGGCGTCCG
>CAYTQL010000447.1:0-2412 GCA_964439555.1 uncultured Planctomycetaceae bacterium
AAGCCTCGTTCGGTCGCCACGTAGCTCTCGACCGACGGAGCGTCGGTCTTGTCCGGGTCGATCGGCTTGCACCCGAAAAAGAGCGTCGGGTAATGCTTCGGCTCGTCCGGGCGGCGCATGTGGGCGAGGAAGAAGTCGAACCCCGCCTTCGGCCAGCGTTGATGGGCCATCTCGAACCACGTGGGCAGGCGGAGCTTGGGCAGCGGACCGTTCATCCGCGACTGCCCGAACCAGCGCCGCCCCCCGGAGGCGTCGGGCAGGTACCCCGGGACGATCGTATCCCCGCCGAGCCCGGGCAGCCCGTGGGCGTGTGAGGGCGTATCGCCCATCTCGACGCGCCCGATCATGCCCGTCCCGCCGGGAAAGGTCACCCGAGGCCAGGCGATCGCGTGCTGCATGAGCATGAACTTCTTCATCGTCGCCCCGCCCTTGCCTTCGTAGCCGTAGCCGTACTGATCGAGCCCGAGGCGGTTGAGGGCGTTGCAGTACATCATCATCGTGCCGATGTTGGAGTAGTACTTCCCGAACTCCTCCATGTAGAAGCGCCCGTCGCCGAGGTAGTCGTCGAAGAAGTACTTCCACCCGCCGGTGGAGTTGAACATCGCCTCGACGGCCTGCGCGTCCCGCAGCGCCGCGGCCATGAGGTGCGTGCCGATGGTCCTCGGCCAGTGCATGTTGGGCAGCCAGGTCATCCGCCCGTAGCGGAAGTCCGGGTGCCAGGGGCGGTGCCCGGAGACGTGGAACTTGATATAGGCGCGGAAGGAGCCCTCGATGCGCTTCCGCTGCTGGGGGGTGAGCTGGTCGTAGAACAGGTCGTAGCGGAGGACGTTGAGCGTCTGCTCGTCGCGCATGTGGCGGTCGGAGAAGCTGGCGTTCCCGCGGACCCATTTCTTCCCGGCGGCCTTCTTCTTGAACGCGGAGGTCAGCGGCTCGGGGACGCGCCCGGCGAACCTGAGCAGTTCGCGTTTCTCGTGGGCGGCGGCCTTTTCCTCGTCCAGGATCAGCGCGCGGTAGAGGTTCAGCAGCGGGCGGTGCCCGCCCTTGGGGTCCTTGGCTTTCTCGACGGTCCGCTCCCACTGCTTCTTCGCGGCCGGGGTGCTGCCGTGGTAGGCCCGCATCGCGGCGATGTCCTCCTTCGTCCAGAGGATGAAGGGGTGTTCCACGTCACGGGGTCCGGCGATCGCCGCCGAGCCGGCCAGGAGGAGCACTGCCGTCGTCGTCATCGAAAGGGCGCGTCGCATCAGGTCGTCTCCAATCGCGCAACGTTGGAAAAGTTTCGTCCACCCCTGAAACCCGCCGCAGCGCGACGCGTTACGCCCGCGCCGCGCCGGCAGGGCGGTTCTACCGGGCGGCCGCGGCGCGGATGGCGGCCACCAGCGCCTCGGAGGGTCCGGACTTGGTGAGGTACGCCTCGGCGCCGGCGTTGCGCATCGCCTCGGCCTGGTGGGGTTCCTCGAACATCGACAGCCCCACCACGCGGACGCCCGGGGCCTGCTCGCGGATCGCCCGGGTTGCGCAAATGCCGTCCATCCCCGGCATGGAGATGTCCATGAGCACCACGTCGGGCTGTTCGGTTCGGGCGACCTCGACGGCTTCGGGCCCGTCGGACGCCTCCCCGACGACCTCGATATCCGGCTCGGCGTCGAGCAGTTGGCAGAGCCCCTGGCGCAGCACGGGGTGATCGTCAGCGAGCACCACGCGAATGACCCCGTCGGTCCGCGGTATCCGCGTCCGACTCGGGGCGACCCAAGGGTCGCGCGGCGGAGGCTCAGGGGCGGGAACCGCGCCGCCGGGGCGCAGCGGAAGCCAGATACGGAAGCAGCTTCCCTCACCGGGGCGGGAGTCGATCTCGGTGCGCCCGCCCATCAGGTCCACCCGCTCCTGGAGGCTGAAGAGCCCGAACCCGCTGCTTTGGTCGTCTCCCTGCGGGCGCAGCGACGAGGGGTCGAAGCCCGCCCCCTCATCGCAGACGCACAGTTGCAGGTGCTGAGCGGGCTTCCGCAGGGACACCGTCGCCCGGTTGACCCCGGCGTGCTTGGCGACGTTGAACAGCAGTTCCCGCGCCGCGTGGAACAACAGCACCCGGGCGTCCTCGGTTTCCGGCTCGGCGTCCTCATCCGCCTGGATGTCCACCTGCAGGCCCTGCCGGCTCTCCATCCACTCGGCCAGCCAGTTCAGCGCAGGCGCCAGCCCGGCTTCGTGGAGGATCGGCGGGCTCAGTTCGCCGGTGAGGGTGCGGGAGCACTCGATTGATTCGTCGATGAGCCCCTGGATGTCCTTCGCGTGGCGGCGCATCTCCTCGCCCTCGGCGTTGCGTTCCAGCAGCCCGAGGCGGAACTTCGCCCCGACGAGCAACTGCTGGAGGTTGTCGTGGAGCACCCGGGCGAGGCGTGTGCGCTCCCGCTGTTCGAT
>CAYTQL010000448.1:0-2402 GCA_964439555.1 uncultured Planctomycetaceae bacterium
AGTTCGGGATGGAGGCGGTGATCTGCCGGTTCTTCAACACCGTCGGCCCGCGGCAGACGGGGCAGTACGGGATGGTCGTTCCCCGCTTCGTTCAGCGGGCCCTGGCCGGCGAGCCGCTGGAGATCTACGGGACCGGCGCCCAGAGCCGCTGCTTCTGCAACGTCGCCGACGTCGTCGAGGCGATCACGAAGCTCATCGACTGCGACGACGCCGTCGGCGAGGTCATCAACGTCGGGACCACCGAATCGACGACCATCGAGGAACTGGCCGAGCGGCTGATCGCCCTGACCGGCTCGAAGAGCTCCACGCGGCGGATCAGCTACGAGGAAGCCTACGGACGCCCCTTCGACGACATGCTCACCCGCATGCCGGACCTGGCGAAGATTCGCCGGTTGATCGGCTACGAGCCGACGCGAACGTTGGAGGAAACCCTCGAACAGGTCATCGCGTACGAACGGAAACGGATGGGCTGAACGCCGATGCGCACACTGCGCCGGATCGCCGAAGTGGGGGTGCTGGTCCTCCTGGCGGCGTCGCTGTCGGTGGGGGCGGCGGTGCTGGCGGCGCTGTGTCCCGTGCTGATCCCGGCGATGGCCTGCCGGTCGCGTTGGGTGGAAGTCCCGGCGGCCGGGCTGCTGATCGCCGTGCTGGGGTTGCCCATGCTGCTGATCGCCGCGCTGGTCCGCCTGGAGAGCCCCGGACCGGCGATCTTCCGCCAGCGGCGCATCGGGCTCTGCGGCAAGTGCTTTACCATGCTCAAGTTCCGCACCATGCGTCCCGACGCCGACCCCTACGGGATGAGCCCGCACTCCGGCGAGGACCCGCGCCTGACCCGCAGGGGGCGACGCCTGCGGGAGACGAGCCTCGACGAGCTGCCCCAACTGCTCAACGTCATCGTCGGCGATATGTCGCTTCTCGGGCCTCGTCCGCTCTACCGACGCCAGGCTGCGCTGTGGACCGCCCGCCAGCGCCGGCGGCTCGAGGTCCGACCGGGCATCGCCGGATACGCCCAGGCGTTCGGACGCGGCGAGCTTCCCATCGAAGACAAAATCGAGCTCGACCTGTATTATGTAGACCATCGGAGTTGGCGGCTGGATCTGCGGATCCTGCTGGAGACTCTCCGCGGCGCTCTCGGAGGCCGGGCCGTCTACGAGCAGCAGTACAGCCGCTCGACCGAGTTCGAGCGCCCAGGGCAGAAGGAGAACGGCGGTTCCCCGTAAGCTGAACATCCTGTTCACCTGCGTCGGACGCCGGGTGGCGCTGATCCGCGCCTTCCGCGAAGCGATGAACGAGCTGGGCGTCTCCGGGACCATCTACGGTTCGGACATCACGCGCCTCAGCCCGGGCTTCCACTGCGTCGACGAGGGACTGCTCGTGCCCAAGGTCGGGCAGATCGACTACACCCGCACCATCCGCGAGCTCGTGGAAAAGCACCGCATCGGGCTGATCGTCCCCCTGACCGACCTCGACCTCCGCGCCCTGGCGCGGCACCGGGACGGCTTCGCCGAACTCGGCGCCACCGTGATGGTCGGCGACGAGCAGATGATCAAGGTCTGCCGGGAGAAGAAGCGGCTGGACGAACTGCTCCGCGCCTGCGGGCTCCCGCACGTCAAGACCTGGTCGCTCCAGGACTTCCTCTCCGAGCCCTTCTATCCCTGCTTCGTCAAGCCCGCCCGCGGGTCAGGGTCCGTCGGCGCGCGGGTGATCGAGAACGAAAAGCAGCTCCAGGCGCATTCGACCATGTACGGGCAGGAGCTGATCGTCCAGGAGTACCTCCCCGGGCAGGAGTACACCATCGACCTCTACCGGACGCGGGGCGGGGAGGTGGTCTGCGTCGTCCCGCGCCAGCGGCTGGCGGTGCGCAGCGGCGAGGTCGAGCATGGGGTGACGGTCCGGGACCAGGATCTGATCGACGGGGCGATGCGCCTCGGGGCGCAGCTCGGGACGGTCTGGGGCGTCTGCTGCTGCCAGTGCCGTCGCCAGCCGAACGGTGCGCCGATCTTCTTCGAGGTCAACGCCCGCTTCGGCGGCGGCGTTCCGCTGAGCATCGCCGCCGGGACGAATTTCCCGCTCTACCTGCTCCAGGAAACCCTCGGACTGCCCGTGACGGCGAAGCTCGGGCAGTTCACCGAAAACCTGGTGATGATGCGCTACGACGACGCCTGCTTCGTCCAGGACCCCGACCCCGCCACGCTGCCCGGCTTCCACAACCCCCGGTTCCGATAGCGAACGACCCCACGCCGGGCCGAAGAGGAGGCAACCGGCAATCCGCAATCCGCGATCCGCAATCCGGAGCGTCGTCTTCGATCTCGACGACACGCTCTACCCCGAGCGGGACTACGTCCGCAGCGGCTATCGCGCGGCGGGGGAATACCTGCGGCGGCGCACCGGGCGGTCCGATC
>CAYTQL010000449.1:0-2364 GCA_964439555.1 uncultured Planctomycetaceae bacterium
GAAACGCAGCACGCCGGCGGGGCCGAAGAGCCCCGCGACGTGCAGGGAACGTAACCGCCGCACCAAGCCGCACGGCAGGATCAGGCACAGTTGCCGGAGGTCCGATTGGCTACACGCATCTTTGAATTGGCACGAGAGCTGGGCGTCACGAGCAAGGTCATCCTGACCAAGTTGCGTGCCGAAGGGCTCGAGATCAAGAACCACATGTCGTCCGTCTCCGCCGGACTGGAGGCGACGATTCGCGAGTGGTTCTCCGAGAGCCAGACGCACACCGCGGTCGAGGAGACCTCGCACGTGGACCTCGAGCAGGCCCGCGCCGAGGCGCGCCGACGGCGTCGCAAACGCCGCGCCGAGGAGGCCGCCGAATCCGCCGGGGGCGAGATCCCGCCCGGCGAGGCGCCCGCGGTGGTCGCCGAGCCCGAAGCGCCCGCCGAGGCGCCCCCCGCCGAGCCCCCCGAGGCTGCGCCGCCGGCGGAGAAGGAGCCCGAAGCGCCCGCCGAGACCGCCGCCGCGCCGCCCGCCGAGGTCGAACAGGGCGAGGCCCCCGCGGTCGAAGCACGCAGCGAAGCGCCCGCCGAAGCCCCCGCGCCCGCCGAGGCGCCGCCGGCGGCGAAGGAGCCCGAAGCGCCCGCCGAAGCTGCGGAAGCTCCCGAGACCGGGGAAGCCCCCGCCGAAGAGGCGGCCGAGGTCGCGGAAGAGGAACCCGAGGCGCCGCCCGAGGAGGAGCCCGAGAAGGAGGCCCCCGCCCCGGCCGGTCCGCAGGTGGTCCCCCAGCCGGCGAAGCTCAAGGGTCCGAAGGTCGTTCGCGTCGAGAAGCCCGAGTTCGTCCCGAAGCCCCGGTCTCGCGGCCGGTCGCGTTCCCGTACGGCCGCTCGGAGCGGCGGGCGCGGCGCCCCGCCGCCGAGTCCCTCCCGCGTGGTTCCCGGCGGCGGCGGCGGCGGAGGCGGAGGCGGAGGCGGAAAGAAGACCCGCGGCGCCGAAGAGGAGCGCAAACGCAAACGCCGCACCCCGCGCCGCCGAGGTCGGGCCCCGGACACCGGCGAGAAGATCCGCGAGTGGCGCAACGCCGACCTTGTTGAGCGTTCGCAGCGTCTCGCCTCGGCCGGAGGGGGCCTGCGCCGGCACCGCGCGACGATTTCGCGCAAGGGCGGGGGCGGCGGAGGTCCGTCGATCAAGTCCGGGAAGGTCGAGATCGACGAACCCATCACGGTCAAGGACCTTTCGGCCGCGACGGGCATCAAGGCGGCCGCCATCATCAAGAAGCTCATGGACGATGACATCCTCGCGACGATCAACGAGGTGATCTCCCGCCAGCGTGCGGAGGAAATCTGCGTCGCGTACGACATCGAACTGGTCGTCAAGGAGCAGAAGACCGCCGAGGAAGAGGTCGTCGAGCAGTTCGAGCAGGTCGAACGCGGCGAGGAGAAACTCCGCGCCCCGGTGGTGACGGTGCTGGGGCACGTGGACCACGGGAAGACCTCGCTGCTGGACTACATCCGCGGCGCCAGCGTCGCCGACGGCGAGGCCGGAGGCATCACCCAGCACATGGGCGCCTACCGCTACCGCAAGGGCGACGTGAACGTGACGTTCCTGGACACCCCGGGACACGAGGCCTTCACCGCCATGCGGGCCCGCGGGGCGAACATGACCGACGTGGTCGTGCTCGTGGTGGCCGCCGACGACGGGGTCATGCCCCAGACCGCCGAGGCGATCAACCACGCCAAGGCGGCCGGGGTCCCCATCGTGGTCGCGCTGAACAAGATCGACGTTCCCAACGCCAACGTCCAGCGGGCGCTGGGACAGCTCGCCGAGCACGAGCTGGCGCCCCAGGAATGGGGCGGGGAAACCGAGGTGATCCACACCAGCGCCATCACCGGCGAGGGGATCGACAACCTGCTCGAGACCCTGGCGCTGGAGGCGGAACTGCTGGAACTCAAGGCCCCCGAGGACGGGCCGGCGTCGGGCTACATCGTCGAGTCCGAGATGAAGCCGGGCTTCGGGCCCGTCGCCCGCCTGCTGGTCCGCGACGGGTCGCTGAGCGTCGGGGACGTGATCCTCGCCGGGCAGACCTACGGGCGCGTCCGCAACATGCTCGATGACCGCGGCGAGTCGATCGACCAGTCCGGGCCCTCCAGCCCCGTCGAGGTCGCCGGGCTGGACGAGGTCGCCCGTGCGGGCGATCGGTTCTACGTTCTCAGCGACGTCGACGAGGCCCGTCGCGTGGCCGAGGAGCGCCGCCAGGCCAACCGAAAGAAGGAACTGGCCGCCAGCCCGCAGGAACGCTCCCTCGAGGAACTGCTCGGGCAGATCGAATCCGGCGAGCGGAGCGAGCTTTCGCTGATCCTCAAGGCCGACGTGCAGGGC
>CAYTQL010000450.1:0-2360 GCA_964439555.1 uncultured Planctomycetaceae bacterium
TATTTTCCGCTTCATCCAGGCGGGGATGGAGGTCTCCGGGCTGATGGGGCGGATCCCCTCGCGGCTCGGGTACCAGCCGACGCTCGGCAGCGAGCTGTCCGAGCTGGAGGAGCGCATCTGCAACACCCGCGCGGGCGCGATCACCTCCATCCAGGCGGTGTACGTTCCGGCGGACGATTTCACCGACCCGGCGGCGGTGCACGTTTTCGGGCACCTTTCCTCGTCGATCGTACTCAGCCGCGACCGCGCCGGACAGGGGCTCTACCCCGCGGTGGACCCGCTGAATACGGCCTCGAGCATGCTCGTACCTCACGTGGTGGGCGAGGAGCACTACCGCGTCGCCCGGGCGGTTCGCCGGACGCTGGCCGAGTACGAGGAGCTCAAGGACATCATCGCCATGCTGGGCATGGAGGAGCTCAGCGAAGACGATCGCAAGACCGTCAGCCGCGCCCGCCGCCTGGAGCGATTCCTCACCCAGCCGTTCTTCGTGACCGAGAAGTTCACCGGCCTGGAGGGGCGGTTCGTCTCCCGCGAAGAGGCCACCGACGGTTGCCGGCGCATCCTCGAAGACGAGTTCGACGATCTCGACGAGGACCAGCTCTACATGGTCGGCGGCGTGGACGAGGCCCGCGAGAAGGCGACCGCTGGCGGCGAAGCGTCGGATGACGCGCAGGAACGATCCGACGAAGCGCAGGAACAATCCGGCGGGGAGGAGGGCTGAGGTGCGACTGAAGGTCCTGCTGCCGACCCGCGTCGAGGTGGACCGCGAGGTGACCGAGGTCTGCGCCGAGGGCGCCGAGGGGGCGTTCTGCCTGCTCCCGCGGCACGTGGACCTCGTCTCGGCCCTTCGCCCGGGCCTGCTGAGCTTCCGGACGCCGGACGACGGCGAGGTCTTCCTCGGCGTGGACGCCGGCACACTGGTCAAGTGCGGGCCGGAGGTACGGGTTTCGACGTCCCGGGCGGTCCGCGGAGATCTCGGCGAGCTGCACCGCGCAGTCGAAGAGCAGTTCCGCCGCCTCAGCGAGCGACGGCAGCGCGCCCGCTCGGCCGCGGAGAAAATGCAGGCCGATTTCGTAAGGCGATTCATCGAGCTGGAACAGCGTACGTGAGCGAACGTCCGGACAAGTCGCCGGCGGATGGCGAAACGCCGCCCGAGGAGCCCTTCCGCCGCGACGTGCCCCGCAAGGAGCAGCGCAAGTTGCGGGCCCGACGCCACGAGGACCGCAGCGTGTGGTTCTGGCTGGGCATGATGGGGCTGGTGGGCTGGTCGGTCGCCGTGCCGACGGTGATCGGCACGGCCGTCGGCGCCTGGCTGGACGGGCGACTGGGCGGGCGGATTTCCTGGACGCTGACCGGGGTGGTGCTCGGGGCCACGGTGGGCTGCATCACCGCGTGGTTCTGGGTCAAACGCGAATCGCAGCGACGATAGGAGCGCCGAATGGATGCAACCGTACTGACACTGAGTTTCCTGGGCGGGCTCGCCGCCGGGGCGCTGTTTTTCCTCGGGCTGTGGTGGACCACGCAGCGCGCCCCCCGCAGCGCCCGTCCGGGCGTGCTGATGCTGGGGAGCTTCCTGGTCCGCCTGGTCGGGGTGCTGGGCGTCTTCGCGCTGGTGATCCGCCTGGGCGACTGGCCGGGGGCCCTGGCGGCGCTGGCGGGGTTCGTTCTCGCCCGCCTGGGGTCGGTGGGGTGGGTCAGAAGGGGCATCGCAAAGGAGCAGCCCGAGCGTGGATGATCTGACGAAAATCTCGCCCGACCAGGTGGTCTACTGGACGTGGGGCTTCGCGAAGCTCAACGCCACGATCGTCTTCACCTGGGGCTTGATGGCGCTGATGGGGATCGGCTCCTGGCTGCTGACGCGAAACCTGAAGATCGAGGGGCCGATCTCGCGCCGGCAGAATCTGTTGGAGGTCGTGGTGGACACGATCCGCTCGCAGATCCGGGAGACCGCCGGCTCCTCGCCGCGCCTCTATCTCCCGTTCATCGGGACGCTGTTCCTGTTCATCGCCCTGGCCAACGCCCTGACCCTGGCGCCGGGGTACGTCCCGCCGACGGCGTCGCTGTCGACCACGGCGGGACTGGCGATCTGCGTGTTCTTCGCGGTCCCGATCTTCGGCGTCGCGGTCGAGGGAGCGCGGGCCTACCTGGGGCACTACGTTACGCCGACGCCGCTGATGCTTCCGTTCAACATCATCGGCGAGCTCTCGCGGACCCTGGCCTTGGCGGTGCGCCTCTTCGGGAACGTCATGAGCGGGATGAAGGTGGTGGGGATCATGGTGGCGATCGCGGGAGCGACGGAATCGTACGGCTTCCGATGAATCCTAGCCCGCATTATTCATGATGCGGCGTGAGAGGCAAGG
>CAYTQL010000451.1:0-2342 GCA_964439555.1 uncultured Planctomycetaceae bacterium
CCCGGCGCGGAGCTCGACGGGGTGACGACGCTGCGGACGCTGGTCGATTCGACCGACCTGCGCGACCGCGCCGGGCGGGTCAAGACCGCGGCCGTGATCGGGGCGAGCTTCATCGCTATGGAGGTCGCCGCGTCGCTGACGGCGCGGGGCGTTGCGGTCCGCGTGATCGCCCCGGAGTCGGTTCCCTTCGCCGCCGTGCTGGGGCAACGCGTGGGGCGGTGGATCCGCTCGGTCCACGAGGAGAAGGGCACGCAGTTCCACCTCGGCGCGCAGGTCCAGGCCTTCGAGGGCGACAACGGCGCGGTCCGCCGCGTGGTCCTCGCCGGCGGGGAGACGCTCGAGGCCGAACTGGTGGTCATGGGCATCGGCGTCCGCCCGGTGACCAACTACGTCGAGGGGCTCACGCTGGAATTTTGCGACGACGAATCGCTGCCGGTCGATGAGCACATGAAGGTCCGGTGCGACCAGGACAACGTCTACGCCGCCGGGGATATCGCCACCTTCCCCGACTGGCGGACCGGCGAGCCGATGCGCATCGAGCACTGGCGCCTGGCGCAGCAGTTGGGCATGGTCGCCGGGCACAGCCTGGCGGGCAAGCCGTCCGCCTACCACAGCGTGCCGTTCTTCTGGAGCGGGCAGCACGGGATCAAGCTGCGGTACGTCGGGCATGCGAAGGACTGGGACGAGGTGATGATCGACGGCGACCCGGACGCGGGCGAGTTCTGCGCCTGCTACCTCGAGGACGGTCGGGTTCGCGCGGCCGCCGGGGTCGGGCGGGACCGGCAGATGGCGCAGATCGGCGAGACGATCGGCCGGCACGGGCTGGTGCACGTCGACCGCGTCTGCTCCCTGCGCGGGCGCGGCGGGTGAGCGGCGGATAGGGGCTCAGCCGGCGAGCTTGACGAGGATGTCCAGCCCCTCGGCGAGCTTCTCGTCGCTGGTGGCGTAGCTGATGCGGAAGTGGGTGTCCCGGTCGGAGAAGACGCTGCCCGGGATGATCAGCACATTGTTGGCGATGGCCTGTTCCACGAAGGCGGTGGCGTCGTCGCCGGGGGCCGGGACGAAGGCGTAGAACGCGCCGCCCGGGCGGATGAGCCCGAACGTCTCGCCGAGCTTCTCCTGGACCATGTCCCGCTTGCGCCGGTAGGCGGCGACCTGTTCGGACATGTCCACGTCCAGCGCCCGCACCCCGGCCGCCTGCGCCATGCTCGGGGCGCAGACGAAGCTGTACTGCTGGAGCATGGTCATCTTCTCGAGGATCGCCCGCGGACCGGTGCACCAGCCCATCCGCCAGCCGGTCATGGCGTAGCTCTTCGAGAAGCCGCGCATCAGCAGCGTGTTCTCATAGACCTCCGCCATGGACACGAAGGGCTCGTCGTAGACGAACTTGTCGTAGATTTCGTCGGAGATGACCAGCAGGTCATTCGCCCGGGCGACCTCCGCCAACGCCTCGAGCTCCTCGCGGGTGTAAACCACGCCGGTGGGGTTGCTCGGCGAGTTGACGATCATGAGGCGCGTGCGATCGGTGATCGCGTCGGCGAACTTCTGCGGGTCGGGCCGGAAGTCCGGGTAGGTGTCCACGGCGACCGGCGTCGCCCCGGCGAGGTTCACCAGGTGGGCGTACATCACGAAGTAGGGGTCGGCGAAGATTACCTCGTCGCCGGGGTTCACCAGCGAGAGCATGCTCAGCACCAGCGCCCCGCTGACCCCGGAGGAGATCAGGAAGAGGCGTTCGTCGACGTCGGTCCACCCGAACTCCAGCGCGCACTGCCGGGCGACGGCGCTGCGCAGGTCGGCGAGGCCCTGGGTCTGGGTGTACTTGTTCATCCCCGCCCGGATCGCCTCGACGGCGGCGTCCTTGACGGGTTCGGGGACGTCGAAGTCGGGCTGCCCGATCGAGAGATTGATCGGGTCGGAGAGCTGGGCGGCGAGGTCGAAGACCTTGCGGATGCCCGAGGCGTCGAGCAGGCGCATGCGGTCGGCGATGCGGGTGACCTTGTCCATGACGCTCCTTTGCTTCCGGACTGGCGGCGCGGCGAGGTGTCCATACACAACGAACCGTCGCCGGCCCGGTGCGGGCCCGCGGCGGCTCGTCGTCGGCTCGCGCGGCATGCGACGCCGCGGCGGGGGTTACTCCTCGGCGGCCGGGGCGGCCTCGGCTTCCTCTTCGGCCGCCTCTTCCTTCTTCTTTTTCTTCCCGCCGATCTGGGACTTCTTGACCTTCAGCTTGGGCAGGCCCAGCGGCGAATCGGTCTCGGGGTCGAAGTTGTCTTCTTCCATCATCGTGGCGATACGTTCGGCCCGGGTCAGCACGCTCCGCTGCCGGATGAGTCCGCCGTGAA
>CAYTQL010000452.1:0-2332 GCA_964439555.1 uncultured Planctomycetaceae bacterium
CGCCGGTCCAATCGATGATAGGACCTCGGGTTCGCCCTAACAAGGAAAACCTAAGGACTTACAACAATCACAACCTTGCAGATTGCGGTGTCCGCGGTGCGGAATTTCCGTCCCCGCCGCAGCCCGGGGTTCGCAACGCGCTCACTCCCGGAAGGCGCCCAGCGGGCGGAATTCCAGGCGGGAGCGGGACGGGGTGTTGCCCGTCTCCTCGAAGACCATCAGCTCGTTTTCGTCCTCCAGCCAGCAGGACGGGAGGTAGTAGTGCTGCTGCGGGCCGAGGTTCCAGAACCGCCCGCAGTTGTGCCCGTTGAGGTAGAGCTGTCCCTTCTTCGCCCCGCTGATGCGTAGGAACAGCGGCTCGTCGCGCTCGGGACGCGGGAAGCGGGTGACGTACCACGCCGGGCAGTCCTTGCCCACGACCCGTCCGCCGGGCTCGGGCGCCGCCAGTTCGCGGTAGAACCACTTCGCCTCGTCGGTCAGCGATTCGCTCAGCGCGTGGAAGCGGAAAGCGTCCAGGCTCCCGGCGGCCACGTCGCCCCACAGGTAGACGCGGATCGCGTTCTTCCCGCTGCGCAGCTCCGCCCCGAGCGTCAGCGACCCGTAGTTGTTCCCGCAGGAGGGGAAGAAGCCCACCACCCGCTCGTTGCACAGGACGATCACGTCGTGGGGCACGTCGCGGAAGTCCAGGTGCAGCGGGGTGACCTTCTTGAGCGTCAGGTCCAGTTCCGCCAGGTGCGCCTGTTTGCCGCGCAGCGCGTCCTGGAGGTGGCTCATCCCGCGGGGGATGATCCGCTTGGGGAATTCCTCGACGGGCTTGACCTTGAACTTCCGCGTCCGCAGGGGCTTGGCGTCCCACACCTCCCCCCGGACGCCCTTGAGCTCGCCGAGGCGCAACCCCGATGCGCAGCGGCCGAGATTGTCGGCGAGCATCGTAATCACGTTCACACCGCTCTTGAGCGAGACCTCGATCGGGTCCCGCACCGCCCCTTCCCCTCGGCCCCACAGCCCGGCGAGTTCGCCGTTGACGTAGATCAGGGCCCGGTCGTCGCAGGCGGGCAGGAAGAGCTTGCGCTTCTTCGCCCGGTCCTGGGTGACCTCCACGCGGTACCAGACGTACCCGTAATGGACGCCCAGCGCGTCGGCGTCGTGGGCGCCGGACGCCTCGACCCATTCGAGGTTCTCCGAGGTCGGCTCGTTACATACGCCGAGGCGCTCCCAGGCGGCGAGCTTGGGCGGACTCTTGGACCCGCCTCCCTCGGCCGTCTTGCACTTGCGGCTCGAGAGCTTCCCGTCCACGCCCATCAGGTGGTACTGCGTGGTCTTGGGCGTGAAGGTGATGTCCTCGGCCGTCTCGCCCACGAAATCGACGCCGAAGACGATCGTCTCATCGACGAACCAGGTCTTCATCGCCAGCTCGGAGTTGATGATCACCACGTCCAGCTCGGCGAGTTGGAACTGCTCGACCTTGCGCCCCTTGGGCACGGTCACCGAGGCGGACTGCCCGTTGACGCTCAGCTCGGCCTCCCACCCGGCGGGCCCGTGAAGCACGAGAATCCGCGTGGCGAAGAAACCCAGGGGCATCAGGTTGGTGTAGTCCAGCGTGTGGGAGGGCGTCAGCTCAAGGTCCTCGGGGATCGCCACCGCCCCGAGCGGGGCGAGGGGAACTTCCAGGCGCTTCCCGGCCGGGAGGGCGATCTTGAGGCGCTCGACGTCCTCGCGCCCGTGATTGGTCGCCACGGTCCAGGACCCGGCGTACCCGGTGATGGTGGTCGCCTCGGTCCCGTCGAGGACGGTCGCCCCGGGCTCGTGGAGTACGCACGCGGCGATCTGCGGGCCCATCGAACTGCACAGCATATTCACCAGGCGGGTGGCGTAGTACTTCTCGCCAGGCTGCCCGCCCTCGGGCAGGGGGGCGTCGTAGTCGTAGCTCGTGGCGACGTACGCCTCGGCGTCCAGCGCCCGCGAGCCGCCCCACCAGGCGAAGTTCGTCCCGCCGTGCCACATGTAGTAGTTGATCTGCGCCCCGCATCCGAGGGCTTCCAGCGCCCGGCGGGCCGTCTCGGCCGGGGAGGTCAGCGCGTGCTCGCGCCCCCACAGGTCCCGCGAGCCGGTCGGCATCTCCGTCGCCAGCAGCGGCGCCCCGGGCTGGTGGGCGCGGAGGCGCTTCAGCTCGGCGGCGCTGTCGGTCCGGAGCGTCTCGATGCTCCCGGGGCTCGGCGGGTCGATGAAGGCGTTCGTGTTGAGGATCGGAATCTCGAACCCGCTGCGAGCGAAGAGCTGGTTGATGAACTCCAGGTAATTCGTGCGGTCCGGCTCGGTGGTCTGGACGTAG
>CAYTQL010000453.1:0-2327 GCA_964439555.1 uncultured Planctomycetaceae bacterium
CGAACTGCTCCGCCGCGTGGCCGCGCGGAGCGATGCGGAGTTCGTCCGCCTCGCGAAGCTGAAGGGGTTGCTGGATTCGCTGAAGGTCGAGGCGAAACCCAAGCGCCTGGAGATGACCGTCGACGAGGACCTCGCCGAACGGTTCCGCTGGCCTGTGATCGTGATCCTCATCGCGCTGCTGTGCATCGAATGGGCGCTGCGCAAGCGGAAGGGGCTGGTCTGATGCGACTCGGCGCGTATGCGGCAATTCTCGCGCTGTCGGTCGCGGCGACCGGTGCGGAGCCGTGGACGCAGTGGAAGGGCCCGCGCCGCGACGGGACCTCCGCCGAAGCGTCCGGGCATCCGGAAGGTTGGCCGCCGAAGAAGCTCTGGTCCGCCGAGATAGGCCCCGGGGGGGGCGGGGCGGTCTTCGACGGCGAGCGCCTCTTCGTGATGGGGCATCGGAACCGGCGCGAGATCCTCTACTGCTTCGACGCGGACTCGGGGCGAACGCTCTACGAGCAATCTTACCCCGCCCCGACGCACGCGCGCAACGCCCGGGGCGACAAGGGCGCCTACGCCGGTCCGCTGGCGACGCCGACGCTGGACGCCCAAACCGAACGCGTCTATACCCTCGGGGTGGACGGCGAGCTGCGCTGTTGGAAAACCCGCCCGCCGGGCAAGCTCATCTGGCGCAAGAACCTGTACGAAGCGTACCGCATCCGGCGTCGACCCGGCGCGGGCGGCGGCGTGCGGGATTTCGGGACCACGACCTCGCCGCTGCTGCTCGGGGGCAACGTACTCGTAGAGGCCGGACGCCCCGCAGGCGTCCTGGTGGCGCTGGACAAGAACACCGGCGAGGAGACCTGGTCCGCCCGGCACACCGGGCCCGCCGGGCACACCTGCGGACCGACGCCGATCGACGCGGGCGACCGCGAAGCGGTGGCACTGCTGAGCCTCGATCGCCTGCTGGTCATCGACGCGGCGGACAAGGCGGCCGGGACAACGCTGGCCGGCGCGAAGTGGGTTACGAAGTTCGCCTGCAACATTCCGACCCCCGCCGTCGCCGACGACCGGGTCGTCGTCACCAGCGCGTACAACCGGAAGCGGACCACGCTCTTCCGCTTCACCGGCTCGGACCTGCGCGAAGTCTGGACCTCCCGGGAGTACGCCATCGTCTCGGCGCCGACAATCGCATTCGGGCGGGTGTTCCTGATCCACAAGCGCCTGGTCTGCCTGGACCTCGAATCCGGGAAGACGCTCTGGAAGGGCGGGCGCTTCGGCAAAGGCAGTTGCATCGCCACGGCCGACGGGAAACTGATCGTGTTCGGCAACAACACGCTGGCGCTGATCGACGCCCGCAGCGAACGCTACAAGGAACTCGCGAAGATCGAAGGCGTCGGGCGGTCCGACGGCTATCCGCAGCTCGCCTTCTCCGGTGGACGCATCGCCTGCCGCGACCGCCGCGGGACCCTCGTTGTCTTCTCTACGAAGTGAGCCATGGACGGCGCGCTTTTCCAATCCGACGGGTCCGAGGCGGCGCGCCCGACGGCGCAGCGGGTGGTGGGGGTCGCGGTGAATGCAAATGTCTGGGGCGACTTCGACTACCGCTGGCCGGACGAACTGGGCGAGCCCTTCCTCGGCCAGCGGGTGCGGGTGAGCTTCGGCGCCGGGGGGCGTTCGACGCTCGGGTTCGTCACCGAAACGCTCCGCACCCCGGGCCCGCACAAGCTCAAGCCCGTCGCCCGGGTGATCGACGCCCGCGAGCAACTCGATGCGCCCCTGCTGGAGCTCGGACGCTGGATCTCCCGCTACTACCTTACGCCGCTGGGGATGACCCTGGCCGCGATGATCCCCTCGCCGGTCGGCAGAGACGCCCGGCGGACCGAGACCGTCGCCTACCTCACCAGCGAGCGGTCCGACTGGACCAACCGCCTCGGCGCGAACCAGCGGAAGGTGCTCGATGAGCTGCTCGAGGCCCGCCGCCAGGGCGTCGAGCCGCTGACGCTGGAGCAACTGCTCGCCCACAGCGGCGCCGCGCGGGACACGATCCGCCGCCTCCGGGAGCGGGAGCTGATCCGCACCGAGTCCCGCGAGGTGGTCCTGCCCGACCTCGCCGGGGACGGCGAGATCGACCCCTTCCCGCTCAGCGACGACCAGCAGCGGGTGCTGGCGGAACTCGAACCCCGCCTGGGCGGCCGCTTCAGCGTCTCGCTGCTGCACGGGGTCACCGGCAGCGGGAAGACCGAGGTCTACATCCGCGCGATCCGCCGGGTCGTGGACGCCGGGAAGCAGGCGATCCTCCTGGTCCCGGAGATCGCCCTGGCCACCCAGACGCTCCAGCGCCT
>CAYTQL010000454.1:0-2299 GCA_964439555.1 uncultured Planctomycetaceae bacterium
CAAAGACTACCCGAGCCGGGGGTGGCTCACTTCATAGCTTCTCCTTCGCAAAGCAGCGACGTAGCGACATGGCGGATAGCGAGCGGGCGGTCTTCGGGGCGGCGGGCGCCGGTCGCTGCGCGGCTCGTTGCTGTTGACACGCAGCTTACGTGCGGGCAGTGTATCCCGCAATCGCCGGCTTTCCGCGGCCGAGGGCTTCTGGCAGGAGATGCACGTGAAACGCTACATCACCGAAGCGATTGGAACCTTCGCCCTGGTCTTCGCCGGGTGCGGGGCGATGGAGAAAGGCATCATGACCGGATGCGCGGTGGGGGGAACGATCGCGCTGGAAGCCCTGTTCGGCGGTCCGATCAGCGGGGCGTTGATGAACCCCGCACGCTCGCTCGCCCCGGCGATCGCCTCCTGGAACCCGGGGCGGTTGTGAATCTTCATCGTCGCCCCGGTTCTCGGGACCGCCCTGCCGGATCATCCAGGGCGCCGAGTGCTGTTACGTGGCGGAAGAAGCCCCCGAGGCGGACGGCCTCCGCCCGGTCAAGCCCGACGGGTCCTCTTCGGCCGATCGATGGAGGAACTGTACGGCTTCGCCCGAGGCCTGCGCAGCGTCGGGGGCGAGGCGTAAGGCGTTCAACCGGGCGAGGGTCCGGGGCTTACGCCGGCGTCGCCGGGGCGTGGGCGGCGCTGCGGTGCGAGATCTGGTAGATGATCTCGTAGAGCCCGGCCAGGCCGACCAGGATGTAGATGATCCGGGTGATCACGTTGATCGAGCCGAACTGGAGCCCGAAGATCTGCGCGATTAGGTCGAACCCGGCCGCCCCGACGAGTCCCCAACTGACGGCGCCGACGATGATCAGCACCAAGGCGATGATGTGCGCGATTCTCATAGCGTGTCTCCCAAAGGGTTCGCAACATCTTATGCGCATACGTTCCGCGTTTGCGCGGTCCATTTACGGAAAAACCCCTCCTCGCGGCGCGCGTTCAATACGGACGAATTCAAGGACCCAGGAGTTGCTTGTGAAGAAACAGACACTGGAATGGGTGGTCTTCGCCCTGATTGCGATTCCCGTTGCCGGGGTGGCCGCGAGCTGGTTGTTTATGCGGTCCGACGGGGACGGCGGGGGCGACGCGACGGTCCAGCGGGACGCGTTGTTCAAGAAGCTCGCCGACCCGGAGCAGAAGCTCGCGGCCATTCGCGAGGCGGGCGAGAAGGGCATGGACGACGCCGTGATCGTCCTGGCCGGGATGCTCAAGGACAAGGACCACCCGGAGGTCCGCCTGGAGGCGGTGCGCTCGCTGGGCAGGATCGGCTCGCCCCGCAAGCTCGACGTGATGCTGCTGGTGCTCACCGGCGACCCGGTGGGCGAGGTTCGCGTCGCGGCCGCGACGGCGATCGGGCGCGTGGGCGACCCGCGGTCGATCGCTCCGCTGGCTCTGGCGCTGGAGGAGGAGCCCGACGCGAAGGTCCGCGCCGCGATCGTCGGGGCGCTGGCGGGCTTCGAGGAGCCCGAAGCGGCCGAGGCGCTGGCCGGGGCGCTGGATGACGAGTCGGAGCCGGTTCGCGACGCGGCGCGGGAGGCACTGGTCGGCCGGTCGGCGGCGATCCCGATCATGCGCAAGATGGTTCGCAAAGGCGAGCTGAGCCCCCGCGTGGAGCTTGTCGGGACCGTCGAGAGCATCGGAGGGCCCGAAGCCGCGACGTTGCTGGTCAATCTGCTCCACGCCGACGAGGAAGCTCTCAAGCGTCCGGAGGTCCGGGCGGTTCGCCACGCCGCCGTCGACGCCCTGGCCGGCATGGGCAACACGGCCGTGGACGCCCTGGCGAAAGGCGCGGTCGGCGCGTACCGCGATTACCCGCTCAAGAAGGCGGCCGGAGAGGTCCTCCGCCGCGTCGCGACCCCCCGGGCCGAGGAGGTCATCGTCGCACGCGTGATGGCGTGGAAGTTCTTCCCGGACCCCGAGGAGTTGAAGCTGTGGGTCCGCATCCTCGGCGAGATCGGCACGGAGAAGTCCCTCCCCGCCATCCGCCGCGCCGCCACCCAGCCGCACGAGGGGATCGAGGAGGTCGCCGCCGAAGCGAAGGCCACGCTGCAGAAGCGGTTGCGCGACGAGTAGATTGCCCGTTGCGAAGCTCGTGCTGCGTAGGGGCGTTGAACGCCGTTTCCGGGGTTAATATGCAATTCGGCGGATGCTCACGGGGTCTTAGCGAGCGGGCGGTAGGGTTTTCGGTGCAGTGAGCACACGCGGCGCCAGGAAGGAGAAGCTATGAAGTGAGCCACCCCCGGCTCGGGTAGTCTTTGGATTT
>CAYTQL010000455.1:0-1441 GCA_964439555.1 uncultured Planctomycetaceae bacterium
CATGATCCGCTACCGCACGCGGGACATCACGCGCGTCATCCCCGAGCCCAGCCCCTGCGGACGCACCGTGCGGCGCATCCAGCGGATCAGCGCCCGCTCGGACGACATGTTCATCATCCGCGGGGTCAACGTGTTCCCCTCGCAGGTGGAGACGGCCATCCTCGCGGTCGAGGGCACGCTGCCGCACTACCAAATCGTCCTGACCCGGCGCAAGAGCCTCGACCAGATGGAGGTCCGCGTCGAGGTGACCGCCGAGGTCTTCTCCGACCGCGTCAAGGCGATGGAGTCGCTGAGGCGGCAGCTCACCCACAGCATCGAGAACACCCTCGGCATCCGCGTGCAGGTGACGCTGGTCGAGCCGAACACCATCGAGCGCTCCCTCGGCAAGGCCAAGCGCGTCGAGGACAACCGGCAGCTCGAGTAGTTGGTCGCCCCGCAAGCGGCGCTGCGCGTGATGCGATCGCCGCACCCGCAGGGCGAGCAACCTGTTTTGACCGTGCAACGAACCCCGGCGGGCTCGTCCGCACGGCGAAAGGAAAACCAGATGAGATCGTGGGGTGATGCGGCCGTCGAGGATTTCCGCGCCGGGTTCGCCTGCTCGCAGGCGGTGCTGACGGCGTGCGCCGGCGGGAAGCTCTCGCGGGCGCAGGCGCAGTTGGTCTCCTCGCTGTTCGGCGGCGGGATCGCCCACCGCGGAGAGCTCTGCGGAGCAATCTCGGGGGCGATCATGGCGGTCGGGCTTTACCACGGCAAGACCGACGACGCCGACGACCGCCCCGCCGGCGAGCGGATCGCCTGTGAGCTGATAGACCGTTTCCGCGGCAAACACGGCGGCTGCGACTGCCGCGAGTTGACCGGTCTGGAGATGTCCGATCCCGTCCAGCGGTCCGAGTTCAAGCAGCGCGGGCTGCGGGAGACCCGCTGCGAGCACTACGTCCGCGACGCCGCCGACTGGCTTGAAGAGTTGCTCAACGACACGACAACCTGACCGCAGAGCGTCGAATGAACATCGTGTTGCCCGCGAGGCGAACCGCCCGCCCGCAGCGCGGATCCTGCTCGTTCCGCGAGCTTCCGGAGCGACTTGCCCTCCCGGGCGGCTCCGGGGTCAACCGCCGTTTGGCAAAACGAGGACTGAACCATGAAGATCAACCAATTGTCGCTGTTCCTGGAGAACAAGCCCGGGCACCTCAAGAACCTCTGCCGGACGCTGGCCGACGCGGGGATCAATATCCTCACGCTCTCCCTGGCCGATACGCAGCAGTTCGGCATCCTGCGGCTGATCGTCCGCGACTGGGAGAAGGCCAAGTCCGTCCTGGAGAACGCCGGGGCCGTGGTCAACGTCACGGAAGTGGTCGCCACGGAGGTCTCGGACGAGCCCGGCGGCCTGGCCGAGGTGCTCGAGACCATTGACAGCGCCGGGGCGAACATCGAGTACATGTAC
>CAYTQL010000455.1:1451-2288 GCA_964439555.1 uncultured Planctomycetaceae bacterium
GTACGCCTTCACCTTCCGCTCGGAGGACAAGGCGATCCTCGTATTCCGCTTCGACAACCCGGACGCCGCGATCGAGGTCCTCCAGGACGCCGGGGTGAACGTCCTGGGCGACGTCGAGCTCTACGAGCGATCCCGCAACGGCTGACACGCCGCCCGGACGGCGTCGGCAGGCAGAGAACCCCCCAAGGCTACGCACCGCGCGTGCCGCAGGCAGGACCGACCCCGGACATGACTGATTTCCCCATCGAAAACCGCACCTGGGACGACGCCGAGCTGCTCTCGCGCGACGAGCTCGCCGCCGTGCAGACCCGGCGCCTGCGGGACCTCGTCGCCCGCACGGCCGAGGTGCCCTTCTATCGCGACGCTTACGCCGAGCGGGGCGTCACGCCCGAGAGCATCACCGTCCCGGAGGACGTCGCCAAGCTGCCGTTCACCACCAAGGCCGACCTGCGGGACCACTACCCGCTGGGCTTCCTGGCCGTCCCGCGCGAGCAGGTCGTCCGCTATCACGGCTCCAGCGGCACCACCGGCAAGCCGACCTTCGTCGCCTACACCCGCGAGGACCTCGAGACGTGGGCCGACCTCTGCGCCCGCTTCCTCGTCGCCGGCGGGCTCAAGCCCGAGCACACCGTCCAGATCGCCTTCGGGTACGGGCTGTTCACCGGCGGGTTCGGGCTGCACTACGGCGTGGAGAAGGTCGGGGCCGGGCTGATTCCCGCGGCCGCGGGGAACACGCCGCGGCAGATCATGCTCATGCAGGACATGCACTCGGAGGTGCTGGTCTGCACGCCGAGCTATGCACTGTACATTGCCGACTACTGTGCGAATCACGGGATC
>CAYTQL010000456.1:0-2280 GCA_964439555.1 uncultured Planctomycetaceae bacterium
CCCACGGCATCGCCGGCGCCTGCCCGGAACGTGTATCGTCCGGGGTCGAGGCGGCGGAGTCCCCGGCCTGTTCAATTTCGAGTTCGTCCGCGGGCCCGGGAAGCTCCGTCGGCGCGCCGCCGTCGGCGTTCTCCGGTTCCGTGATCGAGAAAGGCTCGTCGGCGTGCTCGATCTCCAGCTCACCGGTCGGTTCGGGAATCTCCGGTGCGGCGGGCGTTTCGCTGCCGGGCGCGGCGGCGGGCGACTCGGCCTGCGCGTTGCCCGGCGGGGCGGGCGGCGCCGAGGTCTGCTCGGGCGACGCCGTCGGTCCGGGCGCGACGACCCGGTCCGGCTCGCCCTCCAGGCGGCTGATCGCGTTCTCGAGGCGGTCGAGCACCTGTCGCGAATCGTGCGGGAGCGGCGCATCCGCCTGGCGACCTTCCTCCGCGGCCGCCTCGATGACCTTCGCCCCCGCGCGGTTGCCCAGCCCGTGGAGTTCGTCGAGGGCGCCCGGGGCGGCGTCGGCGCGGAGGTAAGGCGCCTGCTCGCGCCACCGCTCGGGGTGCTCGATCAGTTCGCGCGCCAGGGCGCGGTAGTCGGACGCGGCGTGAGACTCCGGCGCGTAGCTGAGGATGCTCTCGCCCGAGGCCGGGCACTCCCGCACCCGCACGTTCTCGCGGATAACCGTCTGGAAGACCCGCCCGGGCAGCGCCCGGCGCAACTCGGAGAGGACCATCCGGGAGAGGCGCGTCCGCCCGTCGTACCGGCAGGCGAGCACCCCGGCCAGGACGATCTCGTGTCCGAGCCCGTCGCGGACGTCCTCCAGCGTCGTCAACAGGATCCGCAGCCCGTCGAGGGCGAGAATGGACGTTTCCACGGGCACCAGGGCGTGCGTGGCGGCCAGCAGGGCGTTGCCCAGCAGGCGGTTGCCCAGCGAGGGCGGGCAGTCGATCAGGACGGTGTCGAACTCCTGTCCCATGCGGATGAGCAGCTTGCGGAGCTGTCCGCCCTGGGTCGGGCGCAGGTCGTGGGCGACGCTGTCGAGCCTCCCGCAGGAGGGGGCGAGCGAGACGTTGGGCAGCACGTCGGGCACCGGCTCGAGCCCCCGGCCGGACCAGAGCGCATCGGCCAGCCGGGTGTCGTCCTCGACGCCGAGCCAGCGGCTGCTGGCGGCCTGTCCGTCGAGGTCGACCAGCAGGACGCGCTGTCCCTGCTCGCCGAGCGCGGCGGCGAGGGAGACGCTTGTGGTCGTCTTCCCCGTCCCGCCCTTCTCATTCACAACCGCAATGACTGTATCGGCGCCCATGACGTTCCGCATTTCGCAAGAAGAAGCATGTACGAACGGCGCGTCGTCCGGCGAACCGACCCCGTCCGTTCCGGACCGGTCCGCCGAAGCCTGCACCAATGCCCCGCCGGTCGCCCGGCGTCGCCTGCAACCTACGATCCGCCGGACAAGCGGAGCAAATCCTCTATCTTCTCATCGGAACGCAGAAGGGTACGCTTTTCCTAGCTTTGCTAGCTTAACACCCGCGAAGGGCAAAATATCTCTGCAAACGCGGACACCCCGGGAGGGAAATACCGATATGCGCGGGGCAAAACGGGGAGAAAACCGCTTAAAGAACAGTCGGCGGGCCCGTGTCCGGCGGACCCGCCGATGCGCCCTGGCCAGGCGCCCAGGCAGCTCAAACCATGTTTCGTTACGCTACTCGACGTCGACGACGATCTGCTGGGCGTCCCAGGACCGCTCGCCGTGCACGCGCAGGTCGAAAAGGTACCGACCCGCGGGCAGCGCCGTGAGTCGGCGGGTTCCGTCCCGACCGACGTGGAAGAACTCCTCCAACCGGACGCCCCGCCCCACGGTCGCGGCAAGCTGCGCCGAATCCCGCAGGACGATCTGCTCGCGCGGGTCCGGGCCGTTTCGACCGATGGGGTTGATCGTCAACACCACGTCGCGGACCGCCCCGAGGCGCTGCGTCTCGGCGTGGACCTCGACGGTCGGCTGGGGTCTCGCCCCGGCGGCATATTGCTGTATCGATAGCTCTCGACGGAATTTGCGAGTCGTTTCGCCATCGATCGTCACGCGGAGATTCGCCCCTTCGTGCTGCAGCGGGCGAGGGACCGAAAGCCCCGAACTGACCTGGCGATACCGCTCGAATCCGGCATCGCTCCACCCCGGACGCGTCTCGCACCCCAACAGCCCGGCCGCGAGAACCATGAGAACCGACAGGGAAATCGTTTTCATACGGCGCTCCCATGAAGTGAGTCCTGTCAAGGTCATCTTGTCGTCGTAAATCGTGAAGC
>CAYTQL010000457.1:0-2272 GCA_964439555.1 uncultured Planctomycetaceae bacterium
GAAGAGGTTTCCGGCGGCACGACCGCCAACGACCTGGGCCTGCTCGGCGCGGGACCGGAGCCGGGGCTGCCCGGGGCGCTGGGCGTGCAGGCGGCCATGGAAGCGGCCACGGATGGCGCGCTGCCCGACGATGAGCTCCACGCGGTGGTCGAGATGGCCGCGGCGTCGGGGCTGGCGCTGGTGCCCCCGGAGCGGCGCGACCCGTTGCGGACCACCACCTACGGCGCCGGGCAGCTCATCGCCGCCGCCCTGGACCGCGGCGCGCGGGAGATCGTCGTCGGCGTGGGCGGCTCGGCGACGGTGGACGGGGGGTGCGGCGCCGCCCAGGCCCTTGGCGTGCGGTTCCTGGACGCCGACGGGGCCGAGTGCATCTGCGGGCTCGCCGGCGGGGGGCTCAAGGACATCGCCCGCATCGACATCTCCGGGCGCGACCCCCGCCTCGGGGAGGTGCGCCTGCGCGTCGCCTGCGACGTATCGAACCCGCTTACCGGTCCAGAGGGCGCCGCCGCCGTCTACGCCCCCCAGAAGGGCGCCACGCCCGAGACGGTCGAGCAGCTCGAAGAGGCGTTGCAGCGCCTGGCCGAGCTGATCCGTCGCGACCTGGGACTCGACGTGGAAACCCTCCGCGGCGCCGGAGCGGCCGGGGGACTCGCCGCCGGACTCGCCGCCTTCGCCGACGCCGCCCTCGAGCCCGGCGCGGCGCTGATCGCCGAGGCGGTCGGGCTGCCCCGGCGTCTCCGCGCCGCCGACGTCGTCGTCACCGGCGAGGGCAAGCTGGATCACTCCTCGGGCTTCGGCAAGGCGCCCCACCGCGTGGCCGAACTGGCCCGCCAGGCGGGCGCCCGGGTGATCTGCATTCCCGGGCAGGCGGGCCCGGACGCCCCGCGGGCGCCCTTCGACCTCGTCCGCCCGCTCGTCGCCGGGCCCGTTGACGAGGGAAACGCCCGCGCCGCCGCGGCCGAGTTGCTCCGCCAACGCACCGCCGAAGCGCTGCGCGAGATGCTTCGCCGACCCGCGCCCGGTTGACCGACCGCGCGGCGGCGGGCCCACAAGCGAACGAGCCAACGAATGCGCATCGGTTCCCATCTCAGCGTCGCCGGGGGAATGCACCGCGCCCTGGAGGCGGCGGAGGCGTACGGCTTTTCCACCTGCGCCCTGTTCGTCCACGGGACCACGCGCTGGACCCTGCCCCCGCTGAGCGACGCGGCGGTCGCGGCGTTCCGGCGCACCAAGCGGCGCACGGGCGTCCGCCCGATCGTCGCCCACGCGCCGTACCTGGTGAACCTCGCCGGCGAGGAGCCCGTGCGGACCCGGAGCCTCCGCTGCATGATCGAGTGCCTCCGCCGCTGCGGGGCCCTGAGCATCGAGTACCTCGTGCTGCACCCGGGCTCCAGCCCCGAGGAGGATGCGGGCGTCGCGAAGATCGCCGCCGGGCTGGACGAGGCCTTCGCCGAAGCCGACGTCCGCCGCCCGAAAGTGCTCCTGGAAACCACGGCCGGGAGCGGCAACAGCATCGGCTGCCGCTTCGAGCAGCTCGCGGCGATTTTCCGCGCCTCGCGGCGTCGCCGGCGACTGGGCGTCTGCCTCGACACCTGCCACACCTTCGCCGCCGGGTGGGACTTCCGCACCCGCGCCGGTTACCGGCGGATGATGCGCCGCCTGGACGCGCTGGTCGGACTGGACCGCCTCCTGGCGGTGCACGCCAACGACTCGAAGCGCCCCTGCGGGTCCCGCGTGGACCGCCACGAGCACATCGGGCGCGGTCGGGTCGGGCTCGAGGGCTTCGGGCACTTCCTCCGCGACCGCCGCCTGTCGGAGGTCCCGATGATCCTGGAGACGCCCAAGGGCAAGGACGACGCCGGACGGGACTGGGACGCGATCAACGCCGAAACCCTCCGGGGGCTGAGGAAAACGAGGCGGGGCAAGGGTTCTGAACAGCGTAGCAGGTCAAGTGCGCCGGGTAGGCGGGCTGGGAAGCCCGCCGTAAGCTGGCAGATTCCCTGCAAGGTGCAAGACCTTGCTCCCGACGCGGCGTAACGCGGCGGGAAAGCCGATTGGTGAGGTAAATCAAGTGCCTTTGATGAGCCGAACATTAGCAGATCCAATCAATGTCGGGGAGGGCGCGACTTCCGACGCGCCGACTCGCCCGGCTAGCAAGCCTGTCACGGGTAGCAAACGCGAACCGATGCTTGACGCCTCGGTAGAGTACGTAACCTGCCAACGCGGAAGTGGGCAGGTCAGTCGAAAGACTGGTGGAGAGCTGAATCCCTCT
>CAYTQL010000458.1:0-2257 GCA_964439555.1 uncultured Planctomycetaceae bacterium
CTACGAGCGCTACAAGGCCGACGTGGCCACGCTGGAAAAGAAGGGCCTCGCGCACTACTACGAGTTCGTCCCCCGCGGCGAGGTGTACTACAAGATGATGGCCGTCTGCGACTTCATCGTGCTGCCCAGCACGGACGAGACGCAGTCGGGCACGCTGGCGCGGATCATCGCGCTGAACAAGCCGTACATCACCACCGCCCCGATGGAGGGGCTCACCGCCCAGACGCTCGAATGCGGCGGCGGGCTGCTGTTCACCAATAAGGACATGCTCAAGCGGCACGTGGTCGAGATGGCCAGCAACGAGAGCGCCCGCATGCGCATGGGCGAGGCCCTCAAACGCTACCTCGACGAGGTGGTGAGCTGGAACGTCGTCGCCGAGCAGTACAACGAAGCCTACGAACTCGCCCGCCAGTCCGTCCGCACCGGAAAGCCCGTCGCCCTGCCGAAGGAATTCTGAGGCAGCGACGCCTCACCGCCCCGGACGGCGGGCCCCCGGGCATGGGGCGCCCCGCCGCGGGACAAACGGGCAAGACGCCATCCCGCAACGCCGCCGCGCACCCGCTTGGCTTCTGCGCAACGGGCGCCGTTGTGCTTGCAGCCTCCCCCCCCGATTCGCATAATGTTGCGTTGATCCGCGACACCCGCCCCTGACCTGGACGCTTTGCCTGTGCGCCCGCCTGCCGCGGGCAACCGGAGTGGACGATGCGCTGCTACGTCGGAATCGATATCGGAGCCGTCAGCGCCACCGCGGCGCTGCTGGTGCTGGACCATCCCGAGCCCCTGGCGGTCGAGGGCTTCGCGCCCCATCCGCTTCCGCAGGACGGGCAGCGACACCTGTTCCTCAGTGAATACCGGCGGACGCGGGGCAAGCCCATCGCGGCCGCGACGGAGCTGCTCGAAGAGGTCATCGCCGCCGTCGGGGCCGAGAACGTCCGCGGGGTGGAGCTGACCGGAAGCGGCGCGAAGGCGGCCGCGGGAGGGCTCGACGCCCCGGTCGCCAACGAGTTCCGCTGCGTCACGCGGGGGCTGGGCGTGATGGGCATCGAGGCGCGCAGCGTCTTCGAGATGGGCGGGGAGACCAGCAAGTTCCTCCAGCTCGCGCCCGACGCCGAGGGCGCCTACACGATCGTGGACTACTCCACCAACGGCGACTGCGCCGCCGGAACGGGCAGTTTCATCGACCAGCAGGCCGGGCGACTCCGCTACGGGATCGAGGAGGTCGCCGAGGTCTGCCTCGCCGCCGAGCGAACCGCCGCGGTGGCGGGCCGGTGCAGCGTCTTCGCCAAGAGCGACATGATCCACGCCCAGCAGAAGGGCTACTCCCCCGCGGAGGTGCTCCGCGGGCTCTGCGACGCGGTCGCCCGCAACTACCGCCTGGCGGTGGTCCGCTCGCACGAGGTGGTCCTGCCGGTGGTCTTCATCGGCGGGGTGGCGGCCAATGCGGCGGTGGTCCGCTCCATGCGGGAGGTCTTCGACCTCGACGAGTCGGACCTGGTCATCCCCGAGGCTTACACGCACGTCGCCGCGGTCGGCGCGGCGTCGCTGGCGATCGAGGAGGCGACCGGACGCGGGCTCGGACAGATGAGCGACCTTCGCTCGGCCTCCGACGCGGCCGGGGGGAACTTCCCGCGGCTCGAGCCGCTCTCGATGAACAACGTCACGCTGCTGCGGGACCGGATCGAGCCCTTCGAGGCCCCCGACGGCGACGAGCCGATCGAGGTCTACCTGGGCATCGACGTGGGCAGCGTCTCGACGAACCTGGTGATGATCAACGACGCCGGGCAGGTGGTGCACGAGATCTACACCCGCACGCAGGGACGCCCGATCGAGGTGGTCACCGAGGCGTTGAAGGAGACGGCGCAGGCGTGGGGCGAGCGCCTGGTGGTCCGCGGGGCGGGCACGACCGGTTCCGGGCGCGAGCTGGTGGGCAAGCTCGTCGGGGCGGACACGATCAACGACGAGATCACCGCCCACAAGACCGGCGCCACCTGGGTCGGGCAGACCATGCTCGACGGGCGAGTCCCGGACACGATCTTCGAAATCGGCGGGCAGGACTCGAAGTTCATCTCGCTCCAGGACGGCGTGGTGGTGGACTTCACGATGAACGAAGCCTGCGCCGCCGGGACGGGCAGTTTCCTCGAGGAACGCGCCGAGGAACTGGACGTGAGCATCAAGGGCGAGTTCGCCGAGCTGGCGCTGTCCTCGGAAGCTCCCATCCGCCTCGGGGAGCGGGGCACCGTCTTCATGGAGAGGGACG
>CAYTQL010000459.1:0-2237 GCA_964439555.1 uncultured Planctomycetaceae bacterium
GACCTCGGTCGCAAGTGCTTCGAGCTGGCGTTCGAGGGATACCGCGACCGGGACGGAAAGGCGCGCTACAGCTTCCGCAAGCCCACTGGCGCGCTGCGGGCGGGCCCGTCGCTGGGCTGGTACGCCGTCGGGTACGACCTCTGCTACAACGGCTGGGACGAGGCATTCCGGCGCAAGGTCGCCTCGGAGCTGGCCAACTACGACGAGGGCAAGAACATGTCGCTCGCCGGGCTGGCGCGGGGCTCGCGGTTGTACCCGGAGAGCAACCACTGGGGTCCGCAGATCGGCGGGGCGGCGCTGGCGCTGCTGGCGATCGACGGCGACCCGGGCGTCGACGCCGGAAAGATCGCGAAGCTCAAGCAGACCAATCTCCAGGCCATCGGCACGCAGCTCGTCAAGGGCTGGGGCGGTCGGGGGTGGTACACCCAGGGCGACGGGGCGGGGACGATCTCCTCCCACAACGCCCTGATTCCCGCGCTCCAGGCGTGGAAGGTCGCCGGCGGCAAGGACTTCACCCGGAACGACGTCGCCCGGTGGATGACGCTGAAGTTCCTCATGGGCACCGTCAAGTTCGGCGGGAAGGTCCATTTCCCCTCGCGGGGCATGTACCCGCACAACGTCTGGCCGGGCGGGACGGGCCCCGGCGGCGGACTCAGCGGCGCGGGGACCTTCGCCCAGGGCTTCGGCTACCTGCCCGCGAAGTACCACCCGGCGATGCTCTGGCTCTACAACCACTACTTCCGCGACGCCTACCGAAAGCACGACGCCCCGTTCGATACGATCAGCCCCTACCCCCACCGACCGGTGCTGGCGCTGGTCAACTGGCCGTTCGAGACCGGGGAGGCCAACCCGGCGAAGGTCCTCGGGCACGTCCAGGGCGTCTCCCGCGGGTACGGGTTCTGCCGCAACCGCTGGAAGGACGAGGGCGACATCGTGGTCAACCTGCTCGCCTCGCTGCGAGAGCCGATCATCGTCCTCGGCGGCGGGATGCGGTTGCACTTCGGGCAGCTTCCCGGCGCCACGCTGACCTACTATGCCGAGACGAAGGACGGCTCGGTGATCCTCAGCAACCCCAAGGGGCGGACCTACCTGGCGGTGGACTTCAGCGGCGCCTCCGGGGCGGAGCTGATGATGGCGTTGGTCGGCAAGGGCGCCCGCGCAGGCAAGGACGCCGTCGGGGCCAACGGGCGGCAGGCGGTCTTCCGCTTCGCCCACGTCGAGGGGGTGAAGGTGCTGATCCTGACGATCCGGAAGGGCCCGGCCCCGAAGCTCAGCGTGGAGGACGGAACGGTCACGGTCGGCAAGCAGACCGTCCGCTTCGACGGCAAGCGTCTGCACCTCGGGACCGTGGGGAAGCTCGTCGCGGAGAAGGTCAACAACGAAGGGAGCGTCTACACGCCGGAAGCCGAGCAGAAGATCCGCGCCGAGATCAAGTACAACTCTCCCGAGGAGGTCCGCAAGCGGACGATCGCGGCGTTCGAGAAACAGCTCGCCGAGGCGCAGAAGCAGTTCGCCGCCGGCGACCTCGCCAAGGCGCGGGCGATCGCCACGAAGGTCGCCAAGGCCGCCGGCGACCTCCCCCCGGCCGAATCGGCCCGCGACCTGCTCAAGAAGATCGACGAGAAGATGATGCTCCAGGAAATGGACGCCGGGGCCGGCCCGGACCTGCCCGACTTCGAGCTGGACTGAGCCGGTCGACCGCCGATCGGCCGGCGAGATCCCTTACGCGCTGGTCGGTTCGCCGTTGAGCGAGCTTTCCCCGGAGAGGTCGGCCTCTTCCTGGGCTTTAAGCGCCTCCCAGTCCTCCAGCGTGATCAGGCACTCGCGGGCCTGGGAGCCCTTGTACTCGCCGAGCAGTCCCGCCTCGGCCATCTGGTCGATGATCCGGCTCGCCCGCGAGTAGCCCACCGAGAGTCGGCGCTGGAGCAGCGAGACGCTCCCGCGCTGGGTCGCCAGGACGACCTCCACGGCCTTGTCGAACAGCTCGTCGCGCTCGGAGTCCAGCTCCCCGGGCGGGGCGGACTGAAGGCGGACCAGTTCGGAGTTGTACTCCGGCTCGCCGCGCTTCTTCAGTTCCTTGACGATGGAGTAGATCTCGTCGTCCTCGATAAAGGTCCCCTGGGCGCGGACGAGGGTGCTCGTGCCGGGCTTGAGGAAGAGCATGTCGCCCTGGCCGAGGAGGACTTCCGCGCCGTTCTGATCCAGCACGATGCGGCTCTCCTGGCGCGAGGCGACGC
>CAYTQL010000460.1:0-2232 GCA_964439555.1 uncultured Planctomycetaceae bacterium
GGGGCGCTCCTCGGGCGGAGCGGACAGATCGCGCACCGTGTAGACCAGACCTCCCAGCTCCTCGGGCGTGTCGTACTGCGGCACGTCGATCATGCCCTCTTCCATCAGCAGATGCGTCCACCACGCCTTCGTCTTGTTCGAGTCGAAGCGGGCATAGAGCCGTCCGGGCACGAAGATGCCCCGGTACGCCGAGCGATACATCTCCATCGGCTTCGACAGCGAGTTCAGGTTGCTCATGCACATCGTGTGACGCGCGTATTCCCCGGCCGCGCTGAGCGAGGGAAGCACGATCGTGATCAGCACGGCGATGATCGTGATAACTACCAGCAGCTCGATGAGCGTGAACCCCGCCGGCCGAGCCCCCCGAGCGGGCATGCAAACGAAAGCCATGGCAAACCTCGAGATATGCTGCAGACTTGAACAGGTCCGCTGAATCGCGGGATATTCAGAATACTTAAGGTATCTTAGCAAAACCACTGCGCAAAACTGCGCGAAAACCACGCCCTTCCCGCATGTGAGAGAAATTACCGGACATAAACGGGCAAGGGACGTCCATCCCGAGCCCCGCAGGATTGACAAGTCCGTCCTCGCGGAATTCAGCGCCGCTGCTGCTCCGGGGCGTCCGCCCCGTCGCCGTCCGAGGGCGGACGCAGGGCGAGGCAGGACTCGACGTCGAAGTCGTGCGGGCTCAGCAGCCGCTGCGGAGTCTCCGGCTGGTGGGTGCGGGTCGAGAGGTACAGCGCCTCGATAACCGCGAGGGTGAGGAGGTTCTCCCGGCCGGAGCATTCGTAGTGCTCCGCCTCGTCGAGGACCGCGCGGGCGAAGGCTTCGCCCTGGCGGCGGAAGATGTCCCCCGGCGCGGCGTCCTCGACGACCTGGTCGAGAATCCGCCCGTCCGGGTCGCGGAGGAGGCAGCGTTCGGAGTTGCACGTCAGGGAGCCCGCCCGTCCATGGAGCGTCAGTTCTTCGCTGACGGGTCCGGAGAAACGTGTGGTCACCACCGACGCCATGCACCCGCGGGCGTAGGTGAGCAGCCCGGCCGCCGTATCGTCGGTGTCATAGGGCGGGAGCGGCTCGCCGGAGGGCGCGTGTTCGGCGATCCGGTGCCCCCCCGCCGCGGCGCCGTAGACCTCCTCCGGCAAACCGAGCAGGCGGATGAGCAGGTCGATCGGCTGGTAGCCCAGTTCCAGCAGCGCCCCGCCCCCGGCCGAGGCCTTGTCCGCCCGCCAGGCAAGCGCCGGGCTCCAGTTGAACAGATAGTGCGCCCGGGCGAGGAAGACCCGTTCGAGGCGGTCGCGCTGCTCGAACGCCCGGCGATACGCGGCGTTGAAGCGTCGTTGGGTTCCCACGACCAGCTTGAGCCCGGCCGATTCGAGCCGCCGCACGAGGTCCGCCCCCTCCGCGAGGTTCCGGGCGAGGGGCAGTTCCTTCCAGACGTGGATTTCCCGCTCGGCGCAGCGGCGGATCAGGTCCGGCGCCTGCATCGGGGGGATCGAAAGGTACACCGCCCGGGGGCGTCGCTCGGCGAGCAGGGAGCGATTGTCGGTGTAGGTCGGCAGGTCCAGAGCGGCCTCGACCTCGGCGCAGCGCTCGGGCTCGCTGTCGGCCGCGCCGACAACCTCCACGCAGTCGAGCGTCGTGAGGGCCTCGAGCGTCCGCCGCCCGAAGGCCCCCAACCCGACCACCGCGACCGGTAATCGTTCGTTCGCCATCGCGCTGGAAAAGTCGAAAGGGGAATCGGTTGTCCTGGTCAATCGGCCCCGACGCGCCGCCGCGTCCCTCAACCGATTAACGGATTAACTAATTACCCGATTGCCCCGCCGCCCGGCAAGCCTCGCTCGTCCGGGCTCGCTCGTCCGGGCGCAGGGCCACGCGCTTGAACACCTCGCGACAATAGCCGCACGACTCGCACGCGCCGCCGCAGGCGGTGGTGCGGGCGTGCCAATCGTCGGGGAAGCGGTCGTTGTCCAGCACCAGCGGGGCGAGCAGCCTCGCATAGCCCGGTTCAAGCAGTTCCAGCAGGTTGCCATGGAAGCGACCGCGGAGCAAGCCGCCGCACCAGCGTCACGCCTTCACAGCTCCTCTTGGAGGCCGCTGGGTTTGTCCTGGCCGGTGGCGCTGTGGGGGCGGACGTCGCGGAGGTCGAGGTCCTTGAGTCGCGGGTTCAGGGCAGTGAAATCGTCCTGCGGGTCGTACCCGAGCAACTCGCGGGTCCCGGTGATGTCCATCCGG
>CAYTQL010000461.1:0-2229 GCA_964439555.1 uncultured Planctomycetaceae bacterium
CCTGCTCTTGCTCGAGGGTCTCCAGGTTCACGCGGGTCGAGAGGTGGCAGGCGAAGTTCGTCAAGTCGGAAAGGAAAGCGTAGAAAAGCACCTCGCAGCGGTCGGCGCAGGCGTCGAGGAAGGGCTCGCAGTAGTACGAGCGGCAGATGATCGGTCTGCCGGCGGCGAGGCGGCATCCGCCGGACCCGAGGGCCACGGGCGTCCGGCGCGTCTCCCAGTCCTCCGGCCACCACCGTCCGTGCACGTGCTCGCTGACCTGCCGGAGGAACCAACTGCTCACGGCCTCGCGGCAGACGTCCGCCCGGCAGCAGACCTTCCCGCAGCCCCCGCAGACGGCTGCGAACTTCGCGTTGTTCAGCGCGTCGATCCGCTGCTCCAGGGCGGCGTACTCGGCGACGGCTTGTCGCAGGACGTTTTCGGGCATGTCGGGCTCTCCGCTGCTCGGGGGGACCCTACCGCGCGAAGCGGTCCGGTGCGAGCCTCGCGTCGCGATCGGGGATGCCGCTGCAAAACGTGTTGCATGTTTGGGCAACGTTTATTATCGTGTCTAATCTCTGCGGACCCCCACCCGCCGCACTCAGCCTACGGAAGGACCGACATGTTTGAGGTGCTCAAGAACGAGCAGATCGCGCCGCAGGTGCATCGCCTGGTCGTCAGCGCTCCGCGCGTGGCGACCGCTCGAGAGCCCGGGCAGTTCGTCATCATCCGTCACGAGGAGGACGACGAGCGGATTCCCCTGACCATCGCGGACGCCGACGCCGACGTCGGGACGATCACGCTGATCATCCAGGCGATCGGCGAGGGCACGGAGGACATCGTCCGCACGCCGGTCGGCGGGCACATCCTGGACGTGGCCGGGCCGCTGGGCATGCCCACCGAGATCGAGAACTTCGGGCGGGTCGCCTGCGTCGGCGGCGGGGTGGGCACGGCCGTGCTGTTCCCCTTGGCCAAGGCGCTGGCCGCGGCGGGCAACGAGGTGACCACGATCATCGGCGGACGGACCGAGCCGTTCGTAATCCTGCGCGAGGAGCTGGAGGCGTTCTCCCAGCGTGTGCTCTGCGCGACGGAGGACGGCTCGCTGGGCACGAAAGGCTTCGTGACCCACGTGCTCGAGCCCCTGCTGGACGACGAGACGCTCTGCCCCGCGGCCGTGTACGCGGTGGGCCCCCTCCCGATGATGAAGGCCGTCGCCGCCCAGACCCGCTCCCGCGGGATCAAGACCATCGTGAGCCTGAACCCGATCATGGTCGATGGGACGGGCATGTGCGGCGGCTGCCGCGTAAGCGTCGGAGGCGAGACGAAGTTCGCCTGCGTCGACGGACCGGAGTTCGACGGGCACGCGGTGGACTTCGACGAACTGGCCGCCCGGCAGAGCACCTACCAGGACCACGACCGCTGCAAGCTGGACGAAGCACTCCCCCCCGAAAGCGCCGACGGAGCCGAAGCATGAGTCTGAGCCCCAAGGAACGACTGGCCATCGACCGGACGCAGATGCCCGAGCAGGACGCCGCCGAGCGGGCGACGAACTTCACGGAGGTCAATCTCGGTCTCCAGGAAGCCGCCGCGGTCCGCGAGGCGCAGCGCTGCCTCCAGTGCAAGACGAAGCCCTGCGTGGACGGTTGCCCGGTCCGCGTGCACATTCCGGAGTTTCTCGAGCATCTCGCCGAGGCGCGCTTCGCCGAGGCGGCGGAAATCCTCCGCGAGGACAACGCGCTGCCCGCGACCACCGGTCGCGTCTGCCCGCAGGAGAAGCAGTGCGAGGCCGACTGCGTCCGCGGCGTGAAGGGCGAGGCGGTCGCCATCGGCTGGCTGGAGCGTTTCGTGGCCGACTGGGCGAGCGAGAACGCCCAGGTCGAGGCGCCCGAGGTGACCCCGACCGGGAAGAAGGTCTGCGTGGTCGGGTCCGGGCCCGGGGGGCTCACGGCCGCGGGAGAACTGGCGCGGATGGGTCACGACGTGACCGTCTTCGAAGCCTTGCACGCCCCGGGCGACGTGCTGCGCTACGGGATTCCCGACTTCCGCCTGCCCAAGCGGATCGTGGACGCCGAGGTGGAGAACCTCAAGGCGCTCGGCGTGAAGATCGAATGCAACGTCATCGTGGGCAAGACGCTCACGCTGGAGCAGATCCGCGAGGACTTCGACGCCTGCTTCATCGCCAACGGCGCAGGGCTGCCGATCTTCCTGAACCTCCCCGGCGAGAACCTCAAGGGGGTCTACTCCGCCAACGAG
>CAYTQL010000462.1:0-2222 GCA_964439555.1 uncultured Planctomycetaceae bacterium
TCGACCTTGATCTTCAGCGGCAGCTTCGCCAGCAGCACCTTCGGCAGGATCTTCACGGCGTTCTGCGCGCCGCCCTTGGTCCAGCGGAACTGCTGGGCCTTGAAGGCGTTCATCTCCGGCGGCAGCTCGGCCGGGGAGGTCACCTCGGGCAGGAAGACGAACTTCCAGCCCTTGAGCTGGGCCCGGTAGCTGAGGTCGAGGTCCTCGGTGAGGGTATCGTGATGCCATCCGCCGGCGTCTTCGATGGCCGCCCGGCGCCAGGTTCCGGCGGTCCCGTTGAAGCTCATGAACCGTTCGGAGCGGTTCCGCGCGACGTGCTCGATGGCGAAGTGCCCGTCGAGGAAGATCGCCTGCGAGCGGGTCAGCAGCGAATCGGCGCGGTTGAGGTGCTCCCATCGCGTCTGCACCACGCAGACTTTCGAGTCGGTGAAGTGGTGGATCGAGCGGTGGAGGAAGTCGCGCGGGGGCATGAAGTCGGCGTCGAAGATGGTGATGAACTCGCCGGTGGCGGTCTCGAGCCCGTTTTCCAGGGCCCCAGCCTTGTAGCCCACGCGGTTCTCGCGGTGGATGTACTCGATGTCAAACCCGCGGCGCTGCGCCTCTTCGACCGCGGCTCGGGCGATGCGCGGCGTCCCGTCGGTGCTGTCGTCGAGGACCTGGATCTGGAGCTTCCGGCGGGGGTAGTCGATCCGGCAGGTCTGTTCGATGATTCGCCGGGCGACGAGCTGCTCGTTGAACATCGGCAGTTGAATCGTCACCGCGGGGAGCTCGTCGAAGTGCTCCCTGGGCGCCTGGCGGCGCTTGCGGTGGCGGTACCACAGCGAGACCAGCACGTAGCGGTGGAACCCGTACAGGCTCACGAGCAGCAGCATGAGCGTGTAGAGGCACATGAAGGTTGTCTTGGCGAATTGCGCCCAGTCCATCGATTCCATTTCGCTCAGACCGTTGTTGTTTATCGGGCGGGCGATCCCCCGAAGGTGGGCAGATTGTATCGTCCCTTTCCGTAATGCGTCAAGGAACGTGAGCGCGCGATTTGCCCGACCGGGGGCGTCCATCGCGCCCCGGTCGCCCGTGATCGCGCCCGCGCCGCTACGACTCGACGCGCCGGACGCTCTCGATCACGACCGTCTCCTCGGGCACGTCGTCCATGCCCTTCTTCCGGGTGGTCGGGACCTTCTCGATCGCCTTGACGACGTCCATGCCCTCGACGACCTTCCCGAACACGGTGTACCCGTACCCGCGGGGGGTCTTCTCGCGGAAGTCCAGGAAGTCGTTGTCGGCGACGTTGATGAAGAACTGGGAACTGGCGCTGTGCGGGTCGCTCGTCCGGGCCATCGCCACGGCGCCCTCGGTATTCTTCAGGTCCGCCCGACCTTCGTGCTCAATGGTGTCATGGGTCTCCTTGCGCTCGAGGTCCTTGGTGAACCCGCCGCCCTGGACCATGAAATCCGGGATCACGCGGTGGAAGATCGTCCCGTCGTAGAAGCCCTCGTCCACGTAGGTCAGGAAGTTCTCGACGGTCTTCGGGGCCTTGTCGTCGTACAGCTCGATCTTGATGGCGCCTTTGGAGGTCTTCATTTCGACCACGGGGTTCTCCTTCGGTTGCGTCGCGGTTGTCGGCCGGGTGCGGGACTGATCCGGGGCGTCCCGGACCGTCGGGCCCGGCGGCGTCGGGGGCGGCGGGGTTTCGCCGGCGTCCACCGGCTCGGTCGGCGAGCCGGTCTCGGCGCTGTGCAGCGCGTAGATCAGCACGGGAATCAGAACGGCCGCGACGAGCACGGCCACGATGAGCGCAATCCAACCTGCTTTCATGTCTTCGGAACTCCTCGGAACAGTCTAGTCGCTCAGGGCGTCGCGGATTTTCCGGCCCAGCTCGTTCATTCGCCCCTGGGGATACTGCCCGGCCGGCCAGTTGAAGCGGAAATCGTCGCCCGCGTTCCGTGGAATGATATGGAAATGGGCGTGGGGAACCTCCTGGTGGGCCACTTTCCCGTTGTTCTGAAGGAGGTTATAGCCCGCGCACCCGGCGGCGTCCGCCACGGCCTCGGCGAGGCGCGGCAGGTGGGAGCCGATCTCCGCGGCGACCTCCGGCGGAATCTCCGCCAATCGCTCGTAGTGGTCCTTGGGGATCACCAGCGCATGCCCCTCGGCCAACGGTCCGATGTCCAGGAACGCCAGGGATCGGTCGTCCTCGAAGAGCTTTTCGCAGGGGATCTCCCCGG
>CAYTQL010000463.1:0-2217 GCA_964439555.1 uncultured Planctomycetaceae bacterium
GAAGGCGAGCCGAAGGACGCCGGGGCGCGGACCTACCTTGACGAGTTGGGCGAACTGCTCGCCCGCCCGCGGGTGGTCGCCCTCGGGGAGATCGGGCTGGACTACCACTACGACTACTCCCCCCGCCCGGTCCAGCGAGAGGTGTTCGCCGCCCAGCTCGCCCTGGCGGCGCGAGAGAACCTCCCGGTGGTGATCCACACCCGGGAGGCATGGGCGGACACGCTGGCGATCCTGCGGGATTCGGACGTGCCCGGCGCGCGAGTGCTTCTGCACAGTTGCACGGCCGGGGCGGACGAACTGGGCGAGGCGATGGAACTGGGCGTCTGGGTGAGCTTCTCGGGGATCGTGACGTTCAAGAAGGCGGCGGACGTTCAGGCGGCCGCCGCCCTCGCCCCGGCGGATCGGATGCTGGTGGAGACCGACGCGCCATTTCTGTCGCCCGAGCCGGTGCGGAAGATGAAGACCAACGAGCCGGCCAACGTGGCCCACGTCGCGCGGTTCCTGGCTGAGCTGCGCGGCGAAACGCCGCAGGCGCTCGCCGCCCGGACCACCGACAACGCCCGGCGTTTCTTCAACCTGCCCTGCGCCTGACGGGGAGGGACGCGCGTGCGAGGCGACCCCCGCATCGCGTATAATCCAGCGGACGGGCGCAGGAGCGCCCCTATCACGTGACTCGCAACCGAAAGGGGTTCACGCATGTTCGAGCAGATCAATCGGATGTTCCTGGCCGGGGTCGGCGCAGCGGCGATGACCCGCCACAAGGCCGAGGAAATTTTCGAAGAGGCCGTCTCCCAAGGCCAGGCCGCCCGGGGGCAGCGCGAGGAGTTCGTCACCGACCTGATGGACCGGGCGGCCTCGGCCCGGAAGGAACTGGAACAGTTGGTCCAGGAGCAGGTTTCCGAGGCGATGGGCAAGCTCAACCTGCCCACCAAGGCCGACTTGGAGCGGATCGAGACGAAGCTCGACGAGCTCCCGGCGATCAAGGCCCGGCTCTCGGAGATCGCCTCCAAACTGGAAAGCGCCTCCGGCGGCGGCAAGAAGAAGAGCGGCAGCAAGTAGCGCATGCCCTGGTACACCTTCAGCGTCAACCGCACGATGCGCCGGCTGCGCTGTTACCGGCACATCCTTGCGGTGCTGATGAAGTACGGCTTCGAGGAGGTCGCCGGCGTCCTGCGCCCGGGCTTCCGCAGGGAGGCGGGCCCCCGCGCGGTGCCCCGCCGGGTCAAGCCCTTCGCCCGCGACGCCTCCCGACCGAAGCGCGTGCGCCTGGCGCTGGAGGAGCTGGGCCCGACCTTCGTGAAGCTCGGGCAACTGCTCAGCACCCGCCCGGACCTCGTGCCCACCGAGTACATGGAGGAGATGGAGAAACTCCAGGACGAGGTCCGCCCGGAGAAGTTCTCCCGCATCCGCACCGAGATCGAAACCGAGCTCGGCGGGCCCCTCGGACAGTTCTTCAAGCAGTTCAACACCGAGCCGATCGCCTCCGGCTCGGTCGCCCAGGTGCACCAGGCGGTGCTCCACGACGGGCGGATGTGCGCCGTCAAGGTCCGCCGACCGGGAATCGTCGAGCAGATCGCCGGAGAGTCCGAGGTCCTCGAGCACGTCGCCCGGCTGCTCAAGGCCCACCTGCCCTCCGACGCCCCGGTCGACCCCGAGCGGATCGTCCGCGAGTTCACCCGCGCGGTCAACCGCGAGGTGGACCTGGGCATCGAGTTGTCCAACCAGCAGCGGTTCCGCCGGAGCTTCGAGTCCCACGCGCAGATTCACGTCCCCGAACCCTATGAGGAGTTCTGCACCGAGGGCGTGCTGACGATGGAATACATCGACGGGACCAAGCCCACCAGCCGCCAGGCCGTCCTCGACGCCGGGTGCGACCCGAAGGTCCTCGCCGACGTCGGCGCCGAAAGCGTCTTCCGCCAGGTCTTCGAGCACGGGCTCTTCCACACCGACCCGCACCCGGGGAACCTGCTGGTCAAGGAGGGCAACATCCTGATCCCCCTGGATTTCGGGCAGGTCGCCACGCTCGGCCCGCAGGACCGCCAGCTCCTGGCCGACATCATCCTCGCCATCGCCAGCCTCGACGCCGACGAGCTGGTCCACGTCTACGAGCGCAGCGACATTCTCGACTCGGCCACCACCGACACCCGCGAGCTGTGCCGCTCCATCCAGGGCGTGCTGGAACTCTACCGCGACGTGCCGGTCGGGGAGATTCCCTTC
>CAYTQL010000464.1:0-2213 GCA_964439555.1 uncultured Planctomycetaceae bacterium
TCTCCCCGGCGACGATCTTGCAGAAGATGCAGTCCGGGTCGCGTTGCATGGTCCGGTGCTCCTTTCGGAAGGGAATGCTATCGCCCCCGACGGGCGACGGCAACCGCCGAGAGAATCAGCGGATGCGAAAGAACGGGGCGATGCGCGAGGTTCCGGGGGGCGGGGGGCGTCCGTCACCGGGCGTGCCGGAGGGCCTGCCGCCCCGGGTTTGCAGTCGGGTTCGACGCCCCCTACCGCCGCTGCCAGTCGCGCCAGTGCAGCCCGTGGTCGTTCGGGTCGCCTTCCTTGTGGAGGCTCGGGCGCACCAGCCCGACGGGAAGCTTGGCGCGGAAGGTGCGGATTTCCGTCGGGGCCGGTCCGGCGACGATCCCCAGCCGAGCGCCCCGCGGCATGTTCACGGACTTGGGCGCTTCGAGTTCGGCGGTCTTGCCGGTCCAGTTGACCAGCGGGCGATTGTCCAGCGAGGCCGAGATGGTGGTTTTCTCGGCGGTCCGACTGACGCGGACGTGCAGGCGATACGCCCGACCGTCCTCGAGCTTCACCCCGTCGACGCCCGAGCCGTTCTCGGCCGGTCCCTTGCCGTCGATCTTCGCCAGGCCCCAGGTCTTCCCGCCGATCCCGCCGACGAAGAGCCCGACGCTGCGGGTGTGCACCGGCAGGAGCAGCGCCACGGCGTCGTCGCCGGACTGACGGACGAAGCGCACCTCCAGCTCGTAGCCCCCGGTGGCGTTCACGCTCATCGGGATATGCGCGGGGCGGTTCCGGTGGCGGCGTCGGCGCTTGGACGGGCTCTTGATGACGACGTTGCCCTGCTCGTCCTTGGACCAGTGCGCCCGCCGCGGGCTCGGGAGGGTCTTGAGCAGGTCCACCCAGCGGGAGCGGGTCTCCTCGATGCGCTTCAGCGAGCGGAGGATGGCGTTGAGCATGCCCACCGCGCGGGTCCGTTCGGCGTCCTGGGTTTCGTGGAGCTTGAGGTAGCGTGTGAGGTACGCCTCGGCGCGGAGGAGCATCTGCGCTTGGGCGCGCCCCGCCACCTGGGTCGAGAGCCCCTGGTACCACTGGCCTAGCTGGAGGCACTGCGGCTCGTTCAGTTCGGCGATGGGCTTGACGGCCAGCGGGACGTAGGTCTGCTGCTCGAAGGGGCAGAGGTTGTCGAGGTACTTCTCGGCGAAGGCGGGCTTGTCCATCTCCACCACGAAAAGCTGGATCATCTCCTGGCGGGCGAGCCGGTCGCCGTCGTTGGCCTTGAGCTTGTTATGCAGGCTCAGGAAGCGGTCCCAGGCGGTCTTGAAGCCGCGGACCTTCTTGAGGCGCTCCCGCAGCTTCTCGGTCCGCGGGCTGTGGATGTAGCTTGCGACGTTGACCGCCTGCTGGGCGAGTTGGAGGCCCTTGTCGAACTTCCGGGCGTGCAGCCACATGTCGGAGGTCTTCACCAGCGCGTGGACCAGCGCCTTGCCCGCCGCCTGGCGCTGCTCCCCGTGCGAGAAGCGATAGGTCAACTGGCGAACCTTCAGTTGCTTCTCCAGCGCCTCGGAGCGGCTTGCGCCGTGCTTGCGGTAGAGCAACTGCATCGCCTCGATGGCGGTGTCGTACCCGGCCGGGGTCTTGACGCCCAACTCGTAGGCTTTGCGGGTCAGGTGGATCAGGTTGTGGAGGTTCCGCCCTTTCTTGGCGGCGGTCAGGATGCGTTCGGCGAGGGCGGCGTCATCCTGCGGGCTGGCGGTGGCGGTCGCCTCCCGGTAGTCCTTCCCGAACTTGGCGTCGAAGGCCTTCTTGGCCGCGGCCTGGCCGGCCGGCGCCGCGGCGCAGAACAGCCCGAGCAGCAGGAATGCGGGCAGGATGTGGCGCGTCATGTCGCACCTCGGAACTTCGAGGCTCTCACGATTTCCGTCTCAGATGTGCGGAGAGGGCACACAGCATTGCCCCGTCCCTTCATGAAATCCCCCGCAGACGGAAATGTCCCGCCCCGACTCAAAAAACATTCCCTGACGCCCCGCGGGCGAAAGAATGCGAAAGCCAAGATGCGGGAGACAGACCGGGCTCAGCCCGTCCGGAGCCGTGGCGCGCTGTCTCCCGCATCTTGTCATTTCGCGGCGGCCCGGACGCCCTCGGCCGCCGAACCACCCCGTCGCCTCGCCGTTCGCGGCTTACAGCAGCGGCAGGTACTTCTCCAGCTCGTACCCGGTGACGCGGACGCGGTAGTCGTCCCACTC
>CAYTQL010000465.1:0-2212 GCA_964439555.1 uncultured Planctomycetaceae bacterium
GGATTCCCCCACCGACAGGTGCCCGGAGACGTCGCCGCAGGTGATGCAGTTGCTCGGGCCCTCCGCCCCGTGCACGATCGTGACGTGACAGGAGAGCATGTTCGGGAGGTACTTCAGCAGCCACAGCGGCGTGAGGTTGTTCATGCCGTTGCGCCCCCACTCCTTCAGGTCGAACGACCCGGACTCCGCGGCCGTGACGACCGCCATGCCCAGTTCGTCGAGGTCGGTGCAGATCAGCCCCGCGCCGATGTTGCACCCAAGGCGGGCGGAATCCACGTCCGCGGCGTCCGGGTCGATCCCCCGCGTGACGATGCCCGCATCGCGGAAGCCCACGTCGGCCGCGGCGATGGCGATCTCGATGTCCCGCGCCATGACCTTGACCGACTTGCGATAGCTCTTGGGGACGAACTTGCGGGCGGAGAAGTCCCGCATCTGCCCGCCGATCTGCGTGGGGAGCTCCGCGGGGTCGAAGGCGTCGATGACCCCCACCCCGGAACGACCCTCCAGCAGCGTCGTCCAGAACTCGTCGATACCGATCCCCGCGGCCGTGGCCACGCCCAGTCCGGTGATCACGGCGCGGCGGTCAGGCATTGCCGGCCTCCAGGAAGGGCTCGACGAGCCGCTCGAACTGCCCGGTGAACACGAAGTTCTCCTTGGGGAACTCCAGCCCGCCGAGGTTCTGGTCTATGTGTGAGAACATCAGGTCGATCCGCCCGATCTGCTCGCCGTTGCGCTTGACGACGCCGCGGGTGGCGGCGGCGGCGTCGGAGAGGCTCTCGATGCCCGCCTCGTAGGCGATCTGGTCGCCCGGGGTGCACAGGGCGTCCACCTCGGCCCGGGTGATCTTGGCGAGAATGACCTTCTCGCGAAAATCGCGGGCCTGCCCGACGAGGATGCCGGCGGTCTGGGCCATTCCCTCGATCATCAGGGACATCGGCTGGATGGGATACGCCTCCCAGTGGTCGTGGAGGTGTTCCTCGGCCAGGGAGACGTTCTTGACGGCCACGGCGCGCCGCCCGGGCTCGAACTCGATGAACCGATCGATCCAGATCCAGCGCATGGGGCCTCGGGGGAGCTAGGACTGCTCGTCGAGCTTGGCCTGGACGTAGTTGACGATCGTGCGAACCGTGAAGAGGTCCATGATCTTGTTGACGTCCGGGTCCTTCTCGAACTCGGTGAGGTCGGCGTGGGTCATGCGCTGCTTGAACTCGGCCAGACCGGTCTCGGTAAGCTTGCCGTCCTGGACGTACTCAGGGTTGTTCAGGACGTTGTCGGGCACGAGCTCGCCGCGCGGAATCTTGATGTCGAAGGCCTTTTCCAGGCGGAAGGTGATGTCGAGGTAGTCGATCGACTCCGCGCCGAGGTCGGCGGAAATCTTCGCATCCATGGTCACCTCGTCCTCGTCAACGCCCAGGGCGTCTACGAGGACCTCCTGCACCTTCTCAAACACTTCCTCTTGCGTCATCGGCTCTGATCTCCTTCATGTGCCGCCGGCGGTTACGGTCGGGGGGGGAAGTTGTTCCTGTATAGGGATTGTTATGGGCAAAGTCAACGCCGCGCCAAGGCGCTTCAGGACGCGGCGTCCAGGGCGTCGGGCCCGCCGATCAGCGACCAGGTCTTCCGGAGGCTCTCGACGATCTGCTCATCCGCCCCGGCCAGGGACGATCGCTGCTCGGCGAGGTTCAGGCAGCGAAGCTCCAGCTTGCCCGAGACCGCCTGCCGGTCGCCGACGAAGCCGACGCCCTTGAACGTCGCGGCGTCGTCGCCGATCTCGACGGCCTCGACCTCGCACCGGAGCGTCCTGCCCGGCCGGACGAAACTGGCGTACCGGACGTTCCGCGCCCGGCGGAGGACCACGACGCTCCGCGAAAAGTCCTGCGCCACGCGCGTAAGCCACGCCGCCGACTGGGTCAACGCCTCGATCATCAACACGCCCGGGAGCACCGGAAACGCCGGAAAATGGTCCGCGAGGTACTCCTCGGCCAGGGACAGCGCCTTGGTGGCGACAATCCGCTTGCCGGGCTCGATGGACTCGATCCTGTCGACGAGGTGGAATTTCATGGCGTCCTTCACCCGCCCTTCACAACGCGCGTAGCGAGTCCTTTTACCGGGCTGCGAAGCCGGATGCAACGACTAGATGACCTCGGAAGCCACAAAGTGTGCGAGCATAAATCCTGGCACTTCTCATGCGGCGGATCGTTCGGCCTTCCAG